>SYAK01000208.1 GCA_005788935.1 Pseudomonadota bacterium | reverse complement strand
GGAAGCAGGGCACCCTGATGGCGACAGGCGACTGTGCCACGCTTCCTGATGCTCGTGCCCACCCCCCCTCCCAACTCGCACCACGCGCGCTGTCTCCCCCGCGCGCCTGCAGGGCGTGCTGACCGCGGCCGTGCAAGCTGCGTCTCGACTTGCGAGGGAGGCGGGCATGTGCGGGCGCTACGGAGTGCAGGTGTCGGGCGAAGCGCTCGTCCAGCTCGCGCAGGCCCTCGTGACGGCCGAGGTGGCGCTCGGCGAGGGCCTTACGGGACCCTGGCCCGAGGTGCGTCCGACCGACCTCGCGCCGGTGCTGCTCGGCCGAGGCCGCGGCATCGAGGTCTCCGGGCTCCGCTGGGGGATCCGCGTCACCGTCCCGCGCGAGGGCCGCGGCGCTGCCCCGGATGACCTGCGCGAGACCCTCGTCATCAACGCGCGGGCCGAGACCGCCGCGACGAAGCGCGCCTTCCGGGCAGGCACCCGCGCGCTCGTCCCGGCGACAGGCTGGCTCGAGTGGCCAGCCGACGACTGGCAGACGCCCGCGGGCCGCGGCGCCGCCCGCCAACCCGTCGCGCTCGGAGCCCCCGATGGCCGCATCGTCTGGTTCGCCGGCCTGTCGGTCCCGGGCCACGCGAACGACGCCTTCGTCATCGTGACGCGCCCGCCCGTCTCGGACATCGCGCCGATCCACGACCGCATGCCCGCCATCGTCGACGGCGCCGCGGCGCGCGCGTGGCTCTCGGGCGACGCGTCCCCGGAGACGCTGATGCAGCTCCCCGTCACGCCCACGCCATCGGCGAAGGCCATCGGGGTCGCGCCCGCCCGTCAGCTGACACTCTTTTGATGCGCATTCGCGTGCGCTCTACACATGCGTCAGCATGACTCGCACCACACGCCAGCGAGGTCGAGCGCCAGCCTCAGACCCGCGCGATCGGCCGCGCGAAGACCACCCGCGCCCGCAGCCCGAGCCCGACGCTCGCCGACGCGAGCCCCGCCGAAAGCCCGAGCCACAGGCCTACGGCCCCGAACCCTGCGCCGAACGCCAGCCCGAGCGCGACCGTGAAGCCGACCGCCCAGTAGGCCACGAGCGTCATGACGAGCGGCACGCGCACATCGCCAGCCCCGCGCAGCACCGCCCCGAGCACCACCTGCGCACCGTCGAACAGCTGAAAAAGGGCAGCAATCCTGAGCAACTCAGCCGCGAGCCCAGCCACCGCCGGGTCGCCGTCGGCCGTGAAGGCGTCCGCGAGCGGGTCGGCGAGCAGCGCAAAACAGACCGCCGACGTGCCCATCAGGCCGAGCGCCAGCACCACCGCCGCGAGCGCCCGCCGCCGCGCGAGCAGCGTATCCCCGCGCCCGACGGCGTCCCCGACGAGCGACGCGGCGGCTCCACCGAGGCCGCCCGCGAGCATGAAGGTCACCGTCGCGCAGTTGATGGCCACCTGATGGGCGGCCCCCTCCATCGCGCCAAGCCCCGCCGCAAGCACGCCCGCAGTCGAGAACACGAGAAACTCTGCCGCGAGCTGCAGCGAGATCGGCGCCCCGAGCCTCAGCAACGCCCGCGCCGACACCCCCGTCCCGGCCGCGCGGGGCGCCTCCCCAGCGGGGGCCCCGAGCGCGATCGCCCGCGCCGCGACGACGAGCAGGATGAGGCTCGAGGCGGACGTGGCGAGCCCGGCACCCGTGGCCCCAAGGGTCACGAGCCCATCGACGAGCGCCACGTCCGCGACCGCGTTCAGGACGTTCGCGACCACCGCAGCGATGAGCAGCGGGCGCGTCCGCTGCTGACTCTGGAGGAAGGCCCGTGACGCAATCCAATACAGGAATGCCAGATTTGCGGGCGTTCGCGCGAGCGCGTAGTCGAGCGCCAGATCGACGATGGCCGCCTCCACCCCGAAGGCCTCCGAGGCGGCCGTCAGCCCGAGCGCCAGCGCCGACAGCGGCACCCCCACCAACAAGGTCACCCGCGCCCCGGTGCGCCACCACGCAAACGCCCGGTGGGCCTCGCCAGCCCCGAGCGCCTGCGCCACGAGGGGCTCGAGCGCGAGCGCAAAGCCCATCCCGAACACGAGCACGCCATGGCTCACGGCGCTCCCGACGCCCACCCCTGCGAGGTGGGTCGCGTCAAAGCGACCGACGACGAGCGTATCGACGACGCTCATCAGGATGACCGCCGCCTGCGCGATGGCGAGTGGCGCCGCGAGTCGCGCGAGCGCGCCGAGCTCCACGCGGGTCGGGATCTGCATGGGCCCCCTCGAGGTCGCGTCCGCTCAGCTGACGGGGGCGGTCGCCGTGTTGGCCGGGACCATCGCGTGGAGCCGCGCGAGGCTCTCGACGCACTCGTCACGCGGCAGTCCGCCCGCCTCGAGGGCCGCATCCGTCATCCCGAGGAGGCGGTTGTAGAAGCCGACGCCCCGCTCGACGATCTGCGGGTTGGGCCCGATGAGCTTCACCACGCGGAAGAGCGCGTCCTCGGCCCGCGAGTAGGCGCCTGCGGCCTCGCAGAACGCGACCTGGTTCATCTCGGCTGCGACGTACAGGTTGCCGCTCTGGCCGTCCTTGAACTGGCTCGCCTCGAGCGCCGCGAACGCGACCTCGGAGGCCTCCGCCGCCTGCGCTATCGCGACCTCGACCTGCTTCTCCTGGAAGTACAGGCGCGAGGCGTTCACGAGGATCTCGGCGAGCAGCACGCGCGCCTGCGGATGCCCCTTCTCGAGCAGCACGTTGACCCGCGCCCGCGCCGCCCCAAAGGCCTCGAGGGCTGGCACGACCTGGCCCGCCTGCGCGAGGATCGTCGCGCGCCCCTCGAGGGCCGCCACCCAGAAGACGGCGGTGTTGGCGTCAAACGGCAGCCCGGCCAGCAGGTCGAGGCAGCGGGCGTTCGCGACGAGGGCCTCGGGCAGGCGCCCGACGCGCTGGGCGGCGCTCGCGAGGTTCAGGTTGCTGACCGCGCGCGGCAGGGCAGCTGGAAGCCCGCCGAGCGCGATCTCCCGCTGCCGCAGGGCCTCGGCCTCCATCAGGTGCGCGAAGGACCCCTGCATGTCGTTCGCCCGAAGCGCTGTCTGGCCCCGGCCCTCGTGCGTCGCCGCGCGGATGGCGAGGCCCGCAGGCGTGCTCTGCAGCTCGACTGGCAACGCCGCGAGGGCCCCCTCGGCGTCGCCAAGCCGCGCCTGCGCGTCAGGGATCCGCCCCTCGCCCGCGATGGCGGAGGCCTCGTTGAGCATCGCCACGATAGGCTCAAGACGCGGATCGAGCTTGCGCGACTGCGGCTCCGAGGTGGGCGTCGGGTTCGTGGCGTCGGTCATGGCGTGCGGCTCCCGTGGCGAGGATGACGAGGATGACGAAGATGACGAGGGGTCAGGGCAAAGCTGCCCGCACAGGTAACGCAGGCTGGGCGCGCTGACAAACCCAACCCGCCGCCGCGCTGGCCTCAGGCGTGGAAATCGGGCGGGAAGTCGAGGAAGGCGAGCGCCTCCTTGAGGTGGGACCCGAAGAAGCCCCGCGTCCCCATCCCCGCGATGGTCATGACCGCCCTCGCGAGCGCCATCTCGACCCGGCCGCCCCCAAAGACGGCGATACGCGTAATCTGCTGCTTGCGACCGAGCAGCCAGCGGCCGACGATCGCCTGCGCCCGCAGCGGGGCTGGCCCGGCCTTGCGCATGTCGACGAGGGCCTCGATGAGGCGCGCGTGCCCGACCTCGTCGCGGATGGCGTCCACGAGGTCACACAGCGCCTGCGCCCCCGCGACCGAGCCGCGACCGTCGAACACGACCCGCATGCGCCCGCTCGCGTCGAGTTCGATCGTCACGGACGACGGGACGCCACTGACGACATCGGACCACACGCGGCGCGCGATCCAGGCGCGGGACGGGTCAGAGCTGGTCGGGTCGGCGGCGGACATCGGACCTCGCGAGGCGGCGCGCACGGCTGCGCGGTGGAAGCTCGCAAACGGGGTAACAGATTCCGACGATCTGCGGTAGCATCATGCGACCCCCCACGACCGCAGCGGCGGCGTCGCGCCTGCGAGGTCGGTGGGGCCCGTGCTGGCAGGTGTGGCATGAGTCAGGAGCTCTGGGACGGCCGATACCGCATCGAGCGGACGCTTGGCGAAGGCGGCATGGGGCAGGTCGTCATGGCGCGCGACATGGCGCAGGGCGAGCGCTACGTCGCCATCAAGCTCCTGTCGCCCGAACACCGCGACCACACGACCGATTTCATGCGGGAGTACTCCGTCCAGCGCTGCCTGAACCACCCGTCGATTCCCCTCGTGCACGCCTTCGGCTTCGGCGAGCAGCGCGGGCGCGAGGTCCCCTACTTCGTGATGGATTTCGTGCGCGGTGTGCCGCTGTCGACCGCGATCGGCTCGCTCACGGACCCGAAACCGGCCTGGTCGTGGATCGTTCAGGTCCTCCGTGGGCTCGACCATTCTCACCGTGCTGGCTATCTGCATCGCGATCTCAAGCCCGGCAACATCATCGTCGCCCCCGACAGCGCCGACGAGGAAGCGTCGGCGTCCCTCGTCGACTTCGGTATCGCGATCCCGTTTACCGAGACGCCGGAAGAGCTCTTCATCGGGACCCCCGAGTACAGCTCGCCCGAACTCATGGCGGGCGCCCCCTTCGACGCGCGCCAGGACCTCTACGCCATTGGCCTGCTGCTCTACGAGATCCTGACGGGGCGCCGCCCCTGGTCGGGCGATGACCCGACCGACCTTTATCACAAGCGCATGTATTCTGCGTATCAGGCCATCCAGAGCCCGCACTGCTCGCCGCGCCTCACGCGCCTCATCGCGGACCTGCTCGACGCGCGCATCGATCGCCGTCCGCCGACCGCCGCCGTCGTCATCGAGCGCCTCTGCGACGCCGTCTCGCAGCCGACCCTCGTCGAGACGCCACCCGCCTTCTACCGCCGCCTGCTCGCCCAGCCGTTCGAGAAGGCGACCGAGCTGAAGGCCGCCTCGGAGGCGTGGCTCGGGCGGGCGAAGCCGTTCCGCCCGATCCTCCTCATCGAGAACCCGCCCGGCTTCGACGGCCCCGCCATCTGCCATCAGCTGACGGACGAGGCGGCCGTCGGGGGCGCCCGCATCCTGCGCTACGCCCTCGAGCGTCGGCGCCACCGCCCGCTCGAAGCCATCAAGCCCGCCCTCGACGTGCTGCGCGCGCTGCGGGCCGCTCGGTCGGGCGAAGCCGCGAGCCGCTTCGTCCCGACTGGCGACGACACGATGCGGGATCTCGCCAACGCCGCGACGCTGATGTCGCGCCTCGATGGGCCGACCGTCATCGCCATCGACCACCTCGAGTGGGCCGACGCGCCGTCCATCGAGCTCATCATCGCGGTCCTGACGGGCGCCCGGAACCCGGGCCTGCGCGTCGTCGCGACCTGCGACCCGACCGTACCGTCGCACGCCAAGGCGGCGCTCGACCGCCTTCGCTCGATGGACGTCGTCGCGGTTGTGCGTCGGAAGGCCCTGTCGCTCGAGGCGGTCACCGACTGGGTCGACGCGGCGCTGGGCGAGGAAGCCATCCCCGACGCGGGCATCCTGAACCTCCATGAGCGCTCTGGAGGCCGCCCCGAGCGGGTCCGCGTGCTGCTCGCCGAGGAGATGCGGCGCGGGACGCTCGCGCGGACGGCCGCGGGCTTCACGTGGCACGGCTCGCTCGTCGTGGAGGAAGGTGGCGTGCGGCTCGCGGCGCGGTCGCGGGAGGCGCTGATGTCGCTCGCGGCGGAAATCGACGTGGCGCTGCCGGAGTCGGCGGTGTCCATCTACCTCGACACGGCGGTCGACGGCCTGATGGAGCTCGTCCAGAGCGGTCTGCTGGTGCTCGACCGGCCCGGCTGGTACGCGGGCCACGAGGACGTCCGGGCGTGGGTCTCGGCCGGACAGACCGGTGGCGCCAAGGAGGCCCGCGAGTGGCTCGCGCGCAGCGTCGAGCTGGCCATCCCGTTCCCCGGTCAGGCCGAGCGCGCCGCGCGTGAGTGGCTTCGGGCCGCGCGCCCGCTCCGGGCCGCCCCCTGTCTCCTCGCGGCCGCCCAGGATGCCCTCGCGAGTGGGCTGCGGCTGCATGGCGACGGCGGTGCGCGGGCGGGCCAGCTGCTCGAGAAGGCCGAGTGGGTCCTCGAGCGCAGCCGCCCGCAGATCGCCGATCCGGCCGAGCTGCAGGCGCTCGAGAGCCTGCAGCGCGAGGTCGGTCGAGTCTCGATCCGCCTCGCCCGCGCCCGCGGACAGCACGAGGACTGGGCGAAGGCTGCGCTGAAGCTCTTCGAGCGCGGCATGGAGAGCGGACATGCCCCGACCATCGAGGTCGCGCTCGAGGCGCAGCTGCAACTCGCCATGGACAAGGCGCAGAAAGCCGACGTCAAGCGGTTGCTCGACACCGGGCGCGCGCTCGGTCTGCCCGCCGGACTCGCGCTCGAGGCCTGGGCCGGGTCCTGGCTCGAGGCCCGCGAAGGCCGCACCGACGCAGCCCTGAAGCGCCTCGGCGCTGTCGCCCGCGAGGCCCTCGACGCACGCCGGCAGCTGATGCTGGCGCTTGCCGAGGCCGACCTCGCGCTCGACGCGGGGCGCCTCGAGGCTGGCGAGCGCGCGCTGACTCAGGCCTGGACCGCCGCCGAGCGTGCGCGTGACGATCGCGGCCTGCAGCTCGTGATGCTCCAGCGTGTCCGCGCGACCCGGCTCGAGCAGCGCCCGGGCCGTGCGCTCGAGCTCGGCCGAGAGCTCGGCCGGCGGCTCGGCGACCGGCGCGCCTACCGCCTCGAAGGACGCCTGTCGCTTGAGCTCGCGCGGGTCGAGCTGATGCTCGGCAGACCGTCTGCCGCCCTCGCCGCCTGTGCCCGGGCCGCGGTCTTCGTGGTGCGCGACGGCGACGAGGACGGGGTCATCCTCGAGCGTGTCGTGCGCGCCGAGGCGCAGGCGATGGCGGGCGACGTCGAGGCGGCCTTCGTGGTGTTGAAGCGCTGCATGGGCCCGGAGCTGGCCGATTACGCGCGCGGCCTGCGGCGCGAGGTCGAGCTCGCGGTCGTCGGCATCGCGATCCACCACCGACTGCGCCTGCCCGGCATCGATCCTGTCCGTGCAGCTGCCGAGCGCGACCGGGCCACCCGCACCGCGCGCGATCTCGCCGAGGCCGCCGAGGCCGAGGGCTTCCGCGAGCTGGCCCTGCGGGCGCTCGTGCTCGCAGCCGAGGGTGCCGTGGGAGGTGAGGCGAGCCAGGCCGCCGAGGCCCTCGCGATCCTCTCGGCCATCGACGATCGCGTGAACCGCTGGGGGGAGCTCGGGGCCCCGCGCTTCCGCATCTGGCATCTCCTCGCGGAGGCCCATGGCCTCGCCGGGAGCCCCGCCGAGGTGGATCGCTTCCGCCAGCTCGCCCACACGGGGATGAGCCGCGCCGCCGCGCTCCTCACGCGCGCCGAGGACCGCCGAGCCTGGCTCGACGCCCGCACGCAGCGGGAAGTCAGCGCCCACGCCGGTTGAGGCGCTCGCCGCCCTCGACCATTTTTTTCGAGGGTCTCGCCCCCGCCTCAGACGCCCGACTCGGCCCGCGCCGCCTCGATGGCCTTGGCGGGCGGCACGAGGTGGCGCGACAGGCCGCCGACGAAGGGCCACGCGATGACGAGGCGCATGACGGCCATCAACGGCCCGATGACGGTCGAATACGCCACGATGACCGCCCGCGCGTCCCCCGCCTCGGCTGGCACATACGGCGCGAAGAGCGCGACCATCACCGGCTGCACCGCACCAAGCCCCGAGATGGTGGCAGGCACCACCTGCACGAAGGCGAGGACCGGGGCATAGGCGAGCAGCGCCCGGAGCGGGATGTCGACGCCAAAGGCTGGCAGGAGCAGCGCGTGCATCGCGATGTAGATGCAGAAGAAGCCAGCACGGGCGGGCACCAGCGCGAGGTAATCCGGCGCGCGCGCCTCGGCGAAGGCCTGAAAGATCGGCCAGCGGCGCAAGAACCCGAAGGCGATGAAATCGAACCGCCCGAGCCAGTAGAGCAGGCTGCCCGCGACCACCGCCCACGCGCCGACGACGACCCACGGCAGCTGGCGCGCGATGTCGCCTGCGGCCGCGGTCGGCCCTGCACCAGACAGCAGCAGCCAGCCAGCCGTCAGCAAGGCCGCGAGCGCCGCGATGTCGAGGAAGAACGTCCACACGATCGGCGAGAACGCACGCATGAAGGTCGTCCCGTGCCGACGCGACAGGAGCCACGCCATGCCGCCCGCGGCGAGCGAGTAGTTGACCGCGTTCAGGAAATAGCTGAGCGCCTTGACGCGCAGGGCCTCCCGGAACGTCACCGGCCCGATGAAGCGGCGTCCGACCGGCACGAGCGTCAGGGCGTCACCAAGCCAGGCGAGCCCTGTCACGAGCCCCATGAAGCCGACGAGCCGCCCCCAGTCGGCCCGACCGAGCGCCTCGACCACCGCCGCGAGATCCGTCGTCCACGCGAGGAAGCCCACGAACACGAGCGCCAGGACCCACGGCAGGGCAGCTTTCAGGCGGGGGTGCACGTCGGTTCCTCGGGCTGCGGGGCTCGCGCCTGCAGGAGGCCCCCGCGGCGGCGCGCATCGTCCGTATCACCCGGCCTGACGTCAAGCTCCGCGCCGCGAGACCCCGCGAGGCCGACATGGTCGGCGGCCACGCGCGGGCGCGGTTCGTGAGGCCCGCGTTCAAGGCCGCACGGCTCGGGGCCGGCCCGTCGAAGTCGCGCGCGACGGGCCCGACCGGGCTCTCGACGGCGGACGCGCCGCGCAGGGCCTGTCCGCCGACCCACAGGCACCTCGCGCGCAGCGCCAGCCGCGATTGACCCGAGGCCTCCGAAGGACGATAGTGCGAACGTGTCCGACGCCGAACCGCAGCACCCGAACCCACAGCAGGCGCGCATCCTTGCAGCCGCCCGCCGCCTCTTCCTGACCCACGGCTACAACGGCACGCGGCTCCGCGACATCGCGCAGGCAGCCGACGTCTCGATGGGCGGCATCTACCATCACTTCGAGTCGAAGGCGCAGATCTACGAGGCGCTCTTCCGTCAGACCGACGTGGCGGCCGACCTGCTCCAGATCATGCTGCTGTTTCAGGCCGACGACTTCCCCGAGAACCTCGGGCAGATCGGCGACGCCGTCGCGCGCACGGTCCGCAACCATCGCGACACCTTCAAGCTCTTCTACGTCGACGTCCTCGAGTTCCAGGGGGCGCACGCCAAGCCTGTCATTCAGGCCTTTCGTACGCAGATCGCAGGCTTCGCCGACAAGCTCCTCGCGCGCCGCAAGGGGGATCTCGCCGACATCGATCCGGCCATCCTGATGCGCCTGATGATCGACACCTTCCTGCACAGCCACCTCGAGGCCGTCATGCTCGGCACGACCGGCAACGAAGGGCTCGGCCTGTCTCCCGATGAGGTCACGCGCCAGATGGCCCAGGTCGTCCTGTACGGCGTCATGCGCCGCCAACCAGGCGCTAGCGAGGCATGAGCGCGCTCGACCCGATCATTGCCCGCGCTCGGGCCGCGGGGCGGGCCTGGGCCGCCACCCCGCTCGACGCCCGCCGGGACGCCCTCCTGCGCATCCGCGACCGCTTCGCAGCCCGCGCCGCGGACGTCGCTGCCACCGTCTGCGCCGAGACACGCAAGGATCCCGTCGACGCCTGGTTCGCCGACGTCGTGCCGAACCTCGACCTGTTCTCCTGGTGGGCCGACGAAGGCTTCAAGGCCCTGACGCCACGTGCCGAGGCCATCTCGCGCATCAAGTTCCCGAACAAGACCGGGCACCTGCACTTCGATCCGAAGGGCGTCGTCGGCCTCATCACGCCGTGGAACTACCCCGCCACCCTGACGCTCCGCGCCCTCATCCCAGCGCTCCTCGCGGGCAACGCCGTCATCCTGAAGCCGTCCGAGTTCACCCCCGAGACCGGCGCGTTGCTGGCCGAGACCTTCCACGGCGTCCTCCCGCCCGACGTCCTGACGCTGCTGCAGGGGGACGGCGCGGTCGGCGCGGCCCTCGTCGAGGTCGTCGACCACACCATCTTCATCGGCAGCCTCGCGACAGGCCGTAAGGTCGCGCGCGCCGCGGCCGAGCGTCTGACGACCGTCTCGCTCGAGCTCGGCGGGAAGGACGCGGCCCTCGTCTTCGCCGACTGCGACCTCGCGCGCACCGCCGCGGGCGTCCTCTGGGGCGCTGTCTCGAACTCGGGTCAGAACTGCGGCGCCATCGAGCGCTGCTACGTGGAGCGCGCGGCCTTTCCCGCCTTCGTCGCGAAGCTCGTCGCGCTCGCCGAGCGCCACACCGTGGCGCCCCTGACGACACCCGCCCAGGAGGCGATCGTCGCCCGCCAGCTCGCTGACGCCCTCGCCCGCGGGGCCCGCGCGCTGACCTCCGCGCCCCACCCCATCATCCTCATCGACGTCCCGCCCGACGCCGAGGTCGCCCGCGACGAGACCTTCGGTCCGCTGCTCCCCGTCTGGCCCGTCGACACCGCCGACGAGGCCGTCGCCCGCGCCAACGACTCGGCCTATGGCCTGACCGCGAGCGTCTGGACGCGCGACCTCAAGCGCGGCGAACGCCTCGCTGGGCAGCTCTCGGTCGGCGTCGTGACCATCAACAATGTAGCCTGTACGGCAGCGATGCCCTTCGCGCCATGGTCGGGCCGCCGCGGCAGCGGACATGGCGTCACGAACAGCACGCTGGCCATCCACGAGCTCGTGCAGCCGCGCTTCGTCCTCGTCGACGCGGGCCCCGACCCCGAGGTCTGGTGGCTGCCCTATGGGCTGGACGCCGTGGCCCTCGCCGAGCGCACCCTCGCCTGGCTCACCGCACGCGGCCTCGACCGGCTGACCCGCACCGTCGGCCTGCTGCAGGCCATGAAGCAGCGCGTCGCATCCCAGCGCCGCTGGTCACGCAAGGGCTGAGGCGTCAGTCGCCGCCGCGCGGCGCCTGGACCTGAAAGACCGCCCCGTCGTCAAGCCGCAGCGCCGTCAGACCGCCGCCCCAGACGTAGCCGCTGTCGAGCGCCGCCACGTCGCCGTCGATGACGAGCCCGAGCGCCGCCCAATGGCCAAAGACGACCCGTCGCCAGCCACGCGGCCGGTCGGGGTGGCGGAACCACGGCAACGTGCCCGCGGGCGCCTCCTCGGGCGGCATGGCTCCTGGCGCCGCGGACCCGTCGGCGTGGACCAGCCTGAGGCGCGTCAGAAGCCCAATGGTCGCCGCCGCCCGCGGGATCGGCGGCAGCGACGCCGACCATGGTGGGCGGCCCTTGTCAAAGCACGCCCGCAGCAGCGCCACCCCATCGGGCCCGGCCAGCGTCGCCGCCGCATGCGCCGCCTCGACCTGCACCTGCGCGACCGACCAGCCCGGAGGCAGCCCCGCGTGCACCATCAGGTGGTCGTCCGCGGCATGCACGAACGGCTGCCGCTGCAGCCAGCCCAACAGCGCGTCGGCGTCAGGCGCCTTCAGGAGCGCGGTCAGCGTGTCGTCGCCACCCGCGACGCGCCCGCGCACCTTCCGCCAGAGCGCGAGCGCGTGGACGTCGTGGTTGCCGAGGACGACCGACACACACGCCGCGTGCGCCTTCACGAAGCGCAGCACGGCGAGCGACTCGGGCCCACGGTTGACGAGGTCGCCGACAAGCCACAGCCGGTCCCGCGCAACGTCGAAGCCGACCCGCGCGAGCAGCCGCAGCAGCGGAGCGAGGTGTCCCTGCAGGTCACCAACCGCGTAGGTCGCCATCGCGCGGGCCCTCCCTCCGCAGCGCCGAGGCCAGCCCGCCGCACGGCGAGCCGACCGCGCCCGGACTCAGCCGTGGAAGTGGCGACCGACGTGCAGCCGCAGCGTCCCCTCGAAATCGTCCTCGCGCCCGCCGAGGTACACCATCGACGAGCCGATCTCGGCCGCGAGGATGGCCGCCCGATACTTCGGCGGCAGCCGCGGCAGCCGCGCCTTCAGCTCGGGCGTCTCGCGCAGCAGGGCTGGCAGGTGCGCGAGCAGCGCCTGGCTGAACGGCGCCTCGAGGGTCAGCTCGGGGCGCGTCGCGAAGAACGTGTAGATGCGCGCATAGTTGGCGTTGATCTCCTTGCTGATGGCGTCGGAGATCTCGGTCGACAGCGCCCCGGTGCGGCGGCGACGGTCAAGGATGAGGCGGGCCTCGTCGCTGGCACGCTTCTCGAGGATTTCGAGCACCCCGCGAACGTAATCGGGCTTGTTCGCGAGGAATTCCTCTTCACTCAGCAGCAGGTTCGCGATGATCTCGTAGGACGACGAGATGACGCCGCACTTGTTGGCGGACGCGTCGCGCATCACGATAGTACCCGCCTTTTGCAGCTCGACGCGCGCGGCGGGCGTGATGAACGAGTTCGCGCCCTCGATGATGACCTTCGCAGACGGCGTACCGTCGGGCAGCAGGAAGCGGCGCCAGTTGTCCTTGTCGATGGTCTCGGGGCGCCCGCCGCCCGGGATGAAGAG
Source organism: Pseudomonadota bacterium (assembly GCA_005788935.1). The sequence goes on along the minus strand of SYAK01000208.1, from coordinate 2,960 downwards.
GTCGGCTGGCACCGTGAAGACGAGGTCGCCCCAGAGGCGCGAGAAGTCGTCGAGCGACAGCCACTCTTCACGCAGCGACCCGTCCGGAACCCGCGTCACGCGGCGGTACTCCTCACGCAGCCCGTCCTTGCGGTTGCCGCTCCGGAACAGGATGAAGGCGCCCGGCTTCAGCGCGTCGAGCGGGAACGCGTGGAGATCCTGCTGCAGCAGGATGGACTTCAGCGCGTCATGGTCGGCGCCGTTCGGGTCGACGAGGGCCGCGGTGCCGTCGAGGATCAGCACGAGCTTCGCGTGCGGGCAGCGCTGCAGGATGAGGTTCATCGCGTTGCCCGCGACGTCCCCGTTCGGGCCGCCCGTGAACTTCACCGTGAACGGGTCGCGGTGCATGTCGATGTTGAGCTCGCGCATCGTAATCTCGGCGAACTTCACGACGCCTGTCGACGTGACGGCGAACTCCTTGTGGTTGATGCCGACCTTCTTCGACGACATGACGCCGATGCCGAGGATGTACCCGCGACGCTTGGAGATTTGGGCGATCTCCTCGATCATCGCGTCATGCATGTTCTCGTCGGGTCCGAGCTCGATCGCCTCGTCCTCGCGGTAGTAGTCGACGACCGCGGGGTGTTTCGCGACGCCGCTGTCCGTCACGTAGATGTCGAGGAAGGCGTTGATGACCGCGCGCTGCATCTTGTGGAGACGCAGCGTCTCCTGCGGGCGCTCCTCCTTCGCGAGCGTCGAGGCGTCCATCAGCATCACGAGCTTCGAGCCGCCCTCGTAGATGTCCTTGTTCTTCAGGTGTTGCGTGTGCGCGAGGACAAAGTTCTCGCGGAACAGCGTGCTCGCGTTCGTCAGGAAGTCATCATCGGACCGGCAGATGACCGTGCGCCAGCCGCCGCGCGCGATGTCCGAGAAGCCGACGTGGTAGCCGAAGGCATAGCGCGTGAAGAAGAAGGTCACGCGGAACGGCGTCGCGGCGGGCAGGTCGTTCGTGAACGTCGGGCCGAGCTCGGCGAGGTAGGCCGGGTCGACGCGGAAGGCGAAGGCCAGCTTCGGGCTGACGAAGAAGTTGGTCTTCAACGTGTTGCGGATGAAGGCGAGGCAGCAGCGGAAGACGTCGCGGCGGACGTCGTCGAGGTGCTTGTGGCCGGTGTTGTAGTCGCGCACCGCGCGCTCCGCCTCACCAAGGCGGGCGGCCCAGAGCGCCTCGCGATCGGCGAGGCCTGGCTGGAAGCGGGTCCGGAACAGCTCAACCATGCGGGCCGAAAGCGGCTGGTTCGCCTCGAAGGCGTTGCGGACCTCTTCCCAGTCGAAGCGGTCGGGCTGGGCGTGCGCGAGCTGCGTGTGGCAAAAGGCCACGAACGCACGCACGAGCGCCGCGTCCTCGCCGCTCATCGCGCCCGGGAGGACGAGGTTCTTGTACTCGGGCGAGCCCGACGACAGGATCTGCGTGTTGTAGAACTCGCGCTCGAGGCGCTCGGCGAGGTCGGACCCCGCCTCGAGGACCCCGCCCGCCCGCGGCTTCACGTAGAACGACGAGACGAAGTTGGGCTTGTCGCCTGTCGCGATGTCGAGGACGTAGGCGCGGTCGACGCCGAGGTCGAGGCGGTTCAGGATCTCGAGGATCTGGGCGTAGAAGCCTCGGTGCGGAGCGCTCGCGACCGCGAACGACACGCGGGTCTGGTCGGGGACGTTCGGCATCCGCTCGGCCTCGAAGAAGACACCGCCAGACCGCTCGCAGCGCTGCAGGAGACGCACCGTCTGGGCGACGCGGCGCGGCGACGAGACCTGCGCGTAGCTCGGGTTGTTGACCCAGAGGACCGACAGGTGCCGGTCGAGCTCGCTGCGGTCGAAGTCGGGGTAATCGCTCGTCAGCGTGGCCTCGATGGTCGCGCGCAGGTCGGACGGGACGGCCACGCCCGCGGCGAGCTGATCGCGCACGGCGCCGTCGGCCTTGTGCCCGAACTCGAGGCGCATGATCTCGAGCGTGCCGCTGCCCCCAGGGAGCGGGTCGGCCGAGTGGCCGGACATGGCGTAGGCGATGGGGCGCTCGGTGCCCGTCCGGACGCGCAGCGTGCGGAGCAGCGAGCCAGGCGAGCTCTGCGTCGCGAGGATGAGCGTGTCGGGGCGGTCGGCGAGGATGAGGTGCTGGTTCGTGCGCAGCGTGTGCACCTCGCGCGCGAGCATCGCCATGGCCTCGGGCTCGTCGCGCATCGAGTCACGGAAGAACGTGCTGAGCGTCCGCTCGAGCCACGCGCGGTTCTCGGTCAGCTGGCCGACGATCAGGGAGTCTTCCTGGGAGAGCTGGCTCATCGGTGTTTCCCTCGTGCGAAAAGGGCGCGCCCGGCGCCGTACGGCGTGCGGGTGACGACGGCTTCGACCCCCGCTGCGGCGGTGCATATCCCATTCGAGGCCGTGCGTCAGGGGTTTCCGCGCGGATGCCCGCACGATTCGCGCCGCGCCGCATGGTGAGCCATCGGCGTCAGGTGCCACCGGATTTACGCAGCGCCGTCGACATGGCAGAGTCGCGGCTCCTCCGGAGGTTCGACATGGTCCCGTGGCTGCGTGTTCTCCTCATCGTGACATCCATCTCCGGAGCGGTGCCAGCGGTGGCGGCGCCGCCAGCGGGCGGACGCGCGTCGAGGGCCTCGCCCGCACCGACGCGGCCATCGATGCGCAAGGCCTGCGACGCAGGGGACGCCGAGTCCTGCCTGAACCTCGCCCTCGCCCTCGCCGAGGGGGACCGCGGCCCCGCCGACCCGAAACAGGCGCTGCAGCTCTTCGAGGAGGCGCTCTGCGCGAAGCTCACGACCGCGCCGCCAGCCGCTGTGCCCGCGACGCCCACGGCCACGGCGGTCCCGGCCACGGCGATCCCGAGCGATCTCGCGCGCGCCGCCGGCTGCTACCACGCCGCCCGCCTGCATCACGACGGCGAGAGCGTCACGGCCCCCGACCTGCCGAAG
>SYAK01000207.1 GCA_005788935.1 Pseudomonadota bacterium | reverse complement strand
CCATCGTGGTCGCGAGGCGCCCGACGAGGTCCGCGAGGCCCTCGTGGTACCAGCGGTAGACGCGCCACATCCCAGGCTGCGGGTCGGCGTGGACGACCGCGTGCCAGGTGTCGAACTGGGCGCGGTCGACGATCGGGCCGCCGTTTTCACCCCAAAGCCACGGAAAGTCGTGGTCATGGGCGTTCGCGAAGTGAAGCGTCGCCACGCGCGTGTGGTCGCAGGCGAGTGCTGTCACGACCAGATCGGTCATCGCGAGCGCTGACACGTCATCGTCCTGCGCGGGGTCGAAGAGCGGGTATCCGTCGAGTCGGGGCGGTTCACAGGCCCCGACGCCCGCCGAGATGCGACGCTCGAGGGAGGCGACCTTGTCCGCGTGGGCCTCGAGGAGCGCTCGGTCCTCCCCCGACAGCTGGCCCGACATGCGGGAGAAGCCGCGCAGCACACCGTCAAGCACGCTCGAGCGGCGGGAGCGCTCCGCCCACACATCGGCAGGTGAGCGGCTCGCGTCGCCGAAGATGCGCAGCAGCGCCACGGTCGGGTCGCAGTAAAACGTCACAGGGTCCGCTGGCCCGTACCAGAAGTAGGCGCCCTCGGTGGCCCTCAGGATGCCAGCCGCGCCGACCCCGCCGATGGCGAAGTCGAGACGCGGAAAGGGGGTCTCGAGGCCGATGCGGCGTGCGATCACCTGATCGAGCGAGGCCGCGCCCGCGGTCACGCGGTCGGCGTCCTGCGTCAGGAAGGGCGCGCCCGTGTAGAGGGTGAAGTTGCCATTCTGATGCGCATTTCCGACCGTATTGAATTGCGTCTGCACGTTGTCGATGCCGGTCAGGACGATCATTCGGTCCCGGAACGGCGCGAGGGGGGCAAGAATCGGCGACAGCTGGAAATCCGTCTCGGAGCCGGTCGGCATGAAATGTGGCAGCGTCGTGCCCTGCGGGATGTGGAAGAAGACGACGCGGCGCGGGACCCCGGGGACGACCGGAACCGTGGCGCGAGCGCTCTGGCGGTGACCCGGAAGCAGCGGCAGGGCCGCGAGCGCAGCGCCTGTCTGGAGAAATCGGCGTCGGCTGACGGTCATGGCAGCACCTCTGGCGCGCGGCGGTGAAGAAATGCGTCGGTCAGCGTCACATCGACCATCAGGCGTCGGATATCGCCACCCGAAGCCTCGAAGCGCTCGGCGAGCGTGCGCAGCGTGCAGGCGTCGTCGGTCTCTGCCGGGCGACCGATGGCATATTCGAACCAGCGGCGCGCGTAGCAGGCCCGCGCGCGCGGGCTGTCGCGCAGCGCTGCGATGAGGGCCGGCGCGCTGTCGAACGTCACGGCGGGGTCTTCGAGACTGCCTGTCGCGTCGACCGGATACCCGTTCTCCCACGACTCGCGCCGCTCGCCGAGCGCGCCGTAGTGCTCGAAGGCGAAGCCGGCCGGGTCAAGGCGGACGTGGCAGGCCGCACAGGTCGGGTCGGTCCAGTGCGCCTCCAGACGCTCGCGGATGGTCGGGGTCGCGACGTCCTCCTTCGGCAGCTCCATGTTGACGCCCGGGGGCGGATTGAGCTCCTCGCAGAGCAGCTGCTCGAGGACCCAGGCGCCGCGCCGCACGGGGGCCGAGGTGGCGGCGTAGGCGTGGGCTGCGAGGAAGCCCGCCCGCGTCAGCGCCCCGACGCGATCCTCCGGAAGTGTCACGCGGGCCCAGCCCCCGCCTTCAGGCGCCGGGAGGCCGTAGAGGCCGGCGAGCGAGGCGTCGACCCAGCTCGCGCGGCTGCCGAGAAGGGTCGCGAAGCGCGCGTCACCCGCCCACAGGACCTCGGTGACAAAGAGGTTCGCCTCGGTGCGGAAGGCCGCGACCCACGCCGGCTGGAAGTCGGGGTAGCGCTCGGCATCGCGCACGAGACCGTCGAGACGCCCGAGCCTCAGCCAGTCCTCGTGGAAGGCGACGACCGTACGGGCCGCGCGTGGGTCCGAGACGAGGCGGGAGGCCTGCGCGTGGACCTCTGCGCGGGTGTGGAGGCGTCCCTCGGAGGCCGCCGCGATGAGTGGAGCATCCGGCAGGCTGTCGAGGAAGAGCAACCCGAGGCGAGCGGCGACGGCGTGGTCGGCGAGGTGATGGACCCCGGCCGTGCCGGCCACCGGAGCCCCGGCGGGCGCGTCGAGATACAGGAACTGCGGCAGCTGCAGGAGCTGCTCGACCCCGTGCCGCAGGGCCTCCCCACGTGGCAGGCCGGTCCCGACGTGGCGTGTCACGAGGGCCACCTCGTCGGGATGGAGGGGCCGCCGGAAGGCCCGCTCCGCGAGGCGGCTCAGGGTCACGCGGTCGCACGCGTCGGCCTCGGTCGCGGTCTGCGGAACGGGCTCGCAGGTCCCGAGGATCGACGGCGCGAGACGGGACCCGACCGCTTCGGCGGCCAGCATGAGCTGCTCTGCGCCGACGGCCGAGACGCGGTTGTTGTCCGGAAAGGTCCTGAAGCCATGGCCCACGATTGTCCGAGGCAAGAGGCCAGCCGGGATCTCGACGCCGAGCAGGTCGCGCACGGCATTGGCGACCTGCTGATCGTT
>SYAK01000206.1 GCA_005788935.1 Pseudomonadota bacterium | reverse complement strand
CGGCCTGATCAAGCCGCGCGCCCGTTCAAGCCCCGCGTCCGGGGGGGCGCCCGCGCTCAGTTCCAGCCGCCGGTCCGATCGAGCAGGGCTTCGCGCTGGGTCGACATGATTTCGAAGATCTTGCGGGCAAGTGCATGCTTGTCGACGTCGGGCTCGATCGGTACGCCATTGCCGCCGATCGGGTTCGGCGTCTCGGTCGGGCCGCCGACGATGTCTTCGCTGTTCGCCTCGTATTCGAGCGCGTACAGCATCTCGACCTGTTCGGCGAAGGCCTCGCGTGCGGCCGACTCCGAGCCGTAGCGGCGGGAGAGCGCGAAGCCGGTGCTCGCGTCGCGTGTGTGCGCGATTTCGTGGGCGAGCAGCGCGCCGCCCTCCTTCGAGGCCGGATTGAAGTCGGTCGCGTCGATGAAGATGTCGCGGTCGCCGATCGCGAAGGCGCGGGCCTCCATGGCCTGCGCGGCCTCTGTGGCGACGCGGCCGGTGTGGACGCGGACGTCACCGACGTCGCCGAGATAGGGGCGCACGGCTCGGGCGATGCTCGGGTCCACTGCGGAGGGCGTCGAGTCGGCGAGCAGGGTGCGTCCGAAGTCGCCGTAACGCTGCAGGATCTTGTCCTGTAGCCCTGGCTGGTCGAGGCGGGCCGACAGCTCTGCGAAGACCTTTTCGCGCGCAGCCTGCTCGTCGTCGGAGACCGTCCCGCGATCGTCGGCGAGGGCCACGAGGCCCTCCTCGACGAGCTTCTCGAGGTCCTTCGCGTTCCTCGGGTCTGGATTGTCCCGCTTCGCCATCGTGCGTCTCCTCGCGCCGTCGCTTCGGGCGCGATGCAGTGGTCGCGCACCCTTTGTTCGGGTGCGCTCCGGGACCGACTTGAGAAGTCTAGCGTCAGGCGCCGCTCACCGCAAGCGGGGTCATCCTCCTGCGGTGGTCGCGCCGTTCGTCTGTGGACGCCCAGAGGCCTTGCGCGGCATCGCCGAGATGACCGCGTTGAGCCCGAGGACCGTCACGCCGTATGCCAAGCCGAATCCGCCCGCGACCGCGAGCATGCCGAAGAGGCCTTCCATGGTTTTCCTCCTGTTGCGAGCGCTGCGTGCGAGCGGAGCTTGTGCGCGGCGCGGGTCGTCGACCTTACTGGGCGGCACGCATGACGCAACTTTTTCGGCAGCGGCTGGCCACGAACCCTCTGCAAGGCCTCTGAAGGCCGTGGTTGGCACCTCAGGGCTGGATCGGCGCGTCCCCTTGTGCGATCGGGTCGCGAGCGGCGCGGGGACTGCGGCGTGCAAGGAGATGCGGGGCATGGACAGCGGGACACCTGGGCGAGCGGTGGTGTTGTTCCTGCACGGGCTTGAGTCGGGGCCAGGCGGCAGCAAGGCACGGGCGCTGAAGGAGGCCGGCTTCTCCGTCGTGGCGCCGGCCCTTCCGAGCGCTCGGGCCTACCTGCTGCGGGATCCCGTGCTGCCGCTGGTCCCGCTGGCGTTGCTGGTGCTCGCTGTCCTGCCGTGGCTCGCCCAGCTCGCACCGGTGACGGCTGCGGCCTTCAGTGCCCTGTCGCCGGCCTTCGGTGCGCGCCTCGGTTACGCGTGGCTTGTCCGGCGACGGCAGGACGCGTGCTACGCCATCGCAGCCGAAGCGGCCTCGACGCTGCCGGTTGGTGCCACGGTGGTCGGCAGCAGCAACGGGGGCGGGCTCGCGGTGCGCCTGCTGACGACCGGGAACTGGACGGGCGCAGCCGTTCTGCTCTGCCCAGCCCAGGACAAGGTCGCGCGATGGGCCCTGCGGCGCATGCTGCGCCTGCGCGACCTGCCGCCCGCGGTGCAGGCGAAGGTCCTCGTCGTGCACGGTGACGCCGACGACATCGTGCCCCTCGCCCACAGCGAGGCCCTCGTCGCGGGGTCGGGTGCCCGTCTCAGGGTCCTCCCAGGGGGTGACCACCGCCTTGGGGGATACGCCACGTCAGAGGCCCTTGCGGGCTGGGTCGCCGAGGCCTTGTTCGAGCCGGCCCAGCTCAAGGCCGGGTGGCGGGCGTCGAAGCTGCCGGCCTGACAGGGGAGCGGAAGCGTCCGGGCCGGCTGCGCTGGCCCGAGGCATCAGCGCGCGTCAGTTGCGCGCCGCGAGCAGCCTTCGGACGTGCCCGGAGAGCCAGAACCCTGCAAGACGCGCGGGATCGAGCCGGGCCGCGCCGTCGATGCGGCCGAGGCAGCGGGCGGCGCCGCAGCGGCAGTCGAAGGGGGTCGCCATCGACCACTCGGTCGATGGGTAGAAGAACGTCAGCTCGTCGCCTGGCGCGATCGCGCGTTCGGCCACGAGGTGCCGCACGTCCGGGTCGAACCGGGCGTTCGGATCACAGCTGTGGTTGATGAACGCGAGCCACGACGGGGCGAGCTCGATGTGCTCGGTCTCCGACATCTGCACCGTCATGCGGGTCGGAGCGGCCTGGAGGGTGTGCGGTCGGAACGCGGCGAGCGGGTCGCCGGGCGCGAAGGCGCGCAGGCTCCTCAGGCTGGACTGGCCGAGATCGGGACGCGCGACGACGAGGAAGTCGGCGGACGGCCGTTCAGGCGGGTCCTCGTCACCCGCGGCGGCGTGGGAGGGTTCGGCGTCTGGGGCATTGGCGCGGTCTGGAGTCATCGTGATGGATCCTCCGGCATAAGGCATGATTGCAGGTCATGAAGTGCGTGTCATGGTCAAGACGCAGCTTGCCCCAGGAGGGGGCCGCGCCTCGGACCGGGGGAACCGGCCTTGTCGGCCGCGTCGGGGCAACGCGGCGCTAGGAGAAGACGTCGCGGGTGGCCCGAAGTCAATGCCGTCCGGGTCGATTTCCTGTAAATCCCGGGGCTCGGGCGCGAAACACAGCGCGACGAAAGACCGCGGTGACGCGTCAGGTGGAAACGCGCTATTCGTCCGCCATGCAGACTGGCGCCCCGCCGCAGGAATCGCCCTTCGCAGAGCCCGCCGAGGGGTGGCTCGAGCTCGGCACGCCATGGCTGGTGCGCCTCCGCTGGGCTGCGCTGCTTGTCGAGGTCGTGGCCCTCGTGGTGGCGAAGACCGTCTTCGATGAGGCGATACCGTGGGCTCCCGTCGTCGGGCTGCTCGTTGCGTCGGCTGCTTCGAACGCGGCGCTGTCGCGTTGGCAAGGCGCTGGTCGGGCGCGCGTCGGTGAACCACAGACACGAACGGCGCGCTGGCTGCCAGCGGTGGTGGTGCTCGACGTCAGCCTCCTGACGGGCGTCCTCGCGCTGACGGGCGGCCCGATGAATCCGTTCAGTGTGTTTTACGTGGTGTATGTGGCGCTTGCGGGGCTGCTGCTCGAGGCGCGTCGCGCGTGGCTCGTCGCGAGCGTCACCATCGTCGCCTTCGCGACGCTCTTCCTCGTTCAGCCCGAGGAGACCCATGACCACATGATGCACCACGCCACCCATCACGAAGCGTGGTCACCGCACCTCGTCGGCATGTGGGTCGCCTATGTGCTCGCGGCCGGATTCATTGCGCATTTTGTGGGTCGGCTGTCATCGGCGCTGCGCGCGCGCGAGCGGCGCCTCGCCGACGTCGCGCAGATCTCGGCGCAGAATGAACGGCTCGCGAGCCTCTCGAGCTTTTCGGCCAACGCCGCTCACGAGCTCGGCTCGCCGCTCGGTCCCATCGCGCTCGCCGCGGGCGAGCTGCGGGTCGCGCTCGAGGCGGCCGACCCGGGCGGAGCGCTCGCAGCCGACGCGTCCCTCGTGTGCCGCGAAGTGGCGCGCTGCCGCGGGATCCTCTCCGACCTCTCCGCCCGCGCTGGTGAGACCACGGGCGAGATGCCCTCGCGAACGACGCCGGGAGCCGTCGTCGAGGCCTCGGTGGGGCTGCTCGCGGCGCCGGTGCGCGGTCTGGTCGAGGTGGTTCGGGAGGGGGCGGACGTCGACGCGGCCGCCTGTTTTCTGACCGTCCGGACGCTCGCGCAGATGGTGGCGAACCTCCTGAGGAACGCAGCAGAGGCCTGCGAGGATGGGCCGTCGGGCGCGACCATCACCCTGCGGGTCGCCTGCGGGGCGGGCCGCGTCACGTTCGCTGTCCTCGACCGGGGGCCAGGCCTGCCAGCCGCCGTCGCCGAGCGGATCGGCGAGCCGTTCGTCACGACCCGTCAGGACCGGGGCGGGCTCGGCCTCGGGCTCTACCTCGCCGCCACCTTCGCTCGTCGGTCCGGTGGCGAACTGACCGTGCTGCCGCGCCCGGGGGGCGGCACGGAGGCGCGCCTGATCTTGCCCCGGGACGCGGTCGGAGGTGCTTTCTGATGGAGTCTCAGTCGAACGCGGACCACCGCCGCACCGTGCTCGTCATCGACGACGAGAACATCTTCCGCGACCGCCTCGTCAAGGCCCTTGTAGCCCGCGACTTCGATGCCACGGGCCACGGCGACCCCGAGGCGGCCCTCGTCGCGGCCTCACGCGAGAGCCCCGAGTGCGCCGTCGTCGACCTTCGCATGCCGCGCCTGTCCGGTCTGCATGTCGTGCGGCAGCTGCACGCGCTCGACCCGACGACGCGCATCGTCGTGTTGACGGGCTACGGCAGCATCGCGACCGCCCTCGACGCCGTTCGGTCCGGGGCGGTCCACTACCTCACGAAGCCAGCCGGCCTCGACGAGATCGTCGCAGCCTTCGACCACGACGGGACGCCAGCCGAGGCGCCGCCAGCGGCGAGCATTCCGTCCCTCGAGCGCGTCGAGTGGGAGCATATCGAGCGCGTCCTGACGCAGTGCAGCGGAAACATCACGCAGGCCGCGACGCTGCTCGGGCTGCACCGGCGATCCTTGCAGCGCAAGCTCTCGAAGCGACCCAACGCGGGCTGAATCACTCGCGTCGCGCGACGATTTGCCGCATGGATGCGACATCTGGACGCATCCCTGGGACGGCTCGGCGGCGTTAGTGGACGGGCCCGGCCGCGACTCTCGCCCGCAGAATGCGAGATGGGGCGCGGCTGCGCTTCAGGAGTCCGCCGATGCCCATCCGCCAAGCGATCATCGCAGCCGCCGCGCTCGCGGCCTGCGACGCCCACGACCACGCCCACGACCATCGTCATCCGGAGGCGTCCTCGGGAGCGACGTGCCCCGAGGGCTCGGCCCTGACGTGGGAGACCTTCGGCAAGGCCTTCATGGTCGAGCACTGCGCGCCGTGCCACGCGGCCGGCCTTGTCGGGGCCGAGCGGCAAGGGGCGCCAGCGGGTCATGACCTCGACACCCTCGGAGGTGCGCTCGCCATGGGGGCCGGGCACCTCGATGCTGTTGCGGGGGCTGGTTCTCTCGCGACCAACACGGCGATGCCGCCCGCGTCGTTTCCCTCACAGCCGAGCCTCGAAGCGCGGCGGCAGCTCGCCGAGTGGCTTGCCTGCGGGCTGCCGTGAAGGTCGTCGGGGGGCTGCTTGCCGGCATGACCTTGTCGCTCGCGGCCGTCGCGCGGGCGGAGCACTGCGAGCCGCCGTCCGCCCGGATGGCGGAGACGCGTGCACTGAATGAGCGTTCATTCGCGGCGCTGGCGGTCCATGGGATCGCGGCCCGGATCGCGCGGGCCGACCTGCGGGCCGATGTGACGGGCCTGCAGGTCGGACTCGCGGTGGCCACACGCCACTTGCGCCTCGACGGTTGGCTGCCGGTCTGGGCCCTGACCCCCGAGGCGCCCCGGGGCTCGAGGGTTGGCGGTCGTGGGCTCGGGGACGCGGGCGTGCGCGCGTCCGTGGTGCTTGCGAGATCGAGGTGGGGCTCGGCGGGGCTCGCTGCGGCGGTCACGGCGCCGACCGGCGACGCGGTGGCGGGGCTTGGCATGGGGCACGCGATGCTGATGCCCTCGGCCTGGATGACGGGCGACTTCGGGGTGTGGTCCGCGGGCCTGCAGGTGGGGGCCGGGATGACGATGGGTGGGGATTTGCACGCCCATTCCGGGTCGACGGGGGCTGGGCGGACGCCGGCCGTTGACCCGATGAACCCACGAGAGCTGACGGGCGCGGTCGGGTTGGTCTTCCACCTCGGGTCGCGCGGAGCGGAGGTCGGCGCCGCGCTGCGTGGTTCTTCGCCCGTCGGTGCCGACAGCGGCGTCGCGCGCGCGTCGGCCGGGCTGCATGTCACGCTGCCGCTGACGCGCACGCTTCGGGCCACCGCGGGGGTCGAGGTGCCGCTTGCGGGGGCGCCGTTCAGCTCCCGGGCGATGCTCGGGCTCGAGGCGCGCGTCGCGGCGTTCTGAGACGTGCACATCTGACGGCGTGGGGCCCCTCGGTTGATTGGGGCGCTGCGTGCAGGTGGGGCGAATAAATCCCAGCAGAACCGAGGAGATGCGCGCCTGCGACCCCAGGCGTGGCGTCCGTCAGCGGCAGGGTCGGCGAGAGGCGAGGGCGGCGCACGCGACGTCGCGATCGCTGAATGGGCGCGCGACCGCTCCGACGAGCTGGGTCGTCTCGTGGCCCTTGCCGGCGATGACGACCACGTCGCCCGGCCCTCCCGCGTCGACGGCGGCCGCGATGGCGCGCGCCCGGTCGTGTTCGACGACCCAGGCGGCGTGCGGCGTCGGGACGCCTGAGAGGACCGCCGTGGCGATGTCCTCGGGCGCCTCGGACCGCGGGTTGTCCGAGGTCAGCCAGACGCCGTCGGCGGAGGCGTCCGCGATGGCGCCCATCTCCGGTCGCTTGCCCCGGTCGCGCCCCCCTCCACAGCCAAACACGCAGAGGACGCGCGCGCCAGCCGGAACGAGCTCGCGGGCCGTCGCAAGTGTTTTGGCGAGCCCGTCGGGGGTGTGGGCGTAGTCGACGACGACCCTCGGGAGGTCAGGATCGTCGGGGGGCGACACCAGCTCGAAGCGACCCGCGACGGGCCGAAAGGCGGCGAGTCCCGCCACGACCGCCTCGGGCGGGAAGCCGGCCGCAAGTCCCGCGAGCGCCGCGGCGAGCGCGTTGGCCGCATGGACCCTCCCTGTCGTACGGAGCGTCAGTCTCCCGCCGAGCGCCCTTGCGAGCGGGCTGTCGACGAGCTCGACGGAGGTGCTGCCGAATCCGCACTGGATCTGGTGGGCGACAAGATCGGCGTCGTCATGGTCTTGCGTCACAGCGTAGGAAAAGACCCTCGAGGAAGCGGGTAACACTTCGCGAAGCAGCGCGCTCGCCGGGTCGTCGGCGTTCAGGACCGCCGCCCCCGAGGGGGCGAGATGGACGAAGAGCTGCGCTTTGGCGGCGAGGTACGCCTCGGGCGACGGGTGGACGTCGAGGTGGTCGCGCGTCAGGTTCGTGAAGACCGCGACGTGCGGACGCCAGCGCCTGGCGAGGCCCCTCCCGAGCGCGAGCGAGGTCATCTCGACCGCGACCGTCCGGACGCCGGCCGCGTCGGCCCGCTCGATGACCTCGAGCTGATGCAGCCCGGGTGGGGCCCTTCGGGGCGTTCCTTCGGCGGGCCGCGGGATGAGCGTCGTGCCGACCCACGAGCCGAGGGTCGTCAGAAGGGCCGGCGTCTCACTGGCCGCGGCGACGATCGCCGCGATCATCGAGGTCGTCGTGGTCTTGCCGTTCGTCCCGGTGACCGCGAGCGTCCGCATCTCCACGCGTCGTGCCAGCGCGGCCTGGACCCGTGCTGGCGGCCAGTCAGGGCCGCTCACTCCTGGTCGGCATCCGACTCGAAGAGGGCACACGACCCGTCCTCGTTCCAGGCCGCGCACTCCTGCATCGGGAGGAACTCTTCGCATGAGCCGTCCTCGGCCCAGACGTCGCACACGGGGCCGCGCTCCTGCCCGCTGTAGCCACCGTCCTCGTCGGAGGCCTCGCCGCCCTCCTCGAACGCCGCACCACCCTCCTCGAGGGGGCTCGTCTCGACCTGGCGGTTCGAGGTCGTGGCCCCGCAGGCGATGAGGTTGGCGCTAGCGCCGCCAAGGGCGAGCGCGATGAAGGTGGCGCGTTCGATTCGCATGGTCATCTTCTCCAGGCGCCTCAAGCAGCGCAGGCGGATCCCATCACTGCCCCGTGCGGCCGTCAAGCGGGCGCGGGTGCAACATCCTTGCAACACATTGCCGAAGATCGCAGCCGCGCGTGCTCCCCTGAACTTGACTGCGGACGTATCAGGCCGCGGTGCCGTCGGGCGCGGGCTCGGCGACCGCGGGTCGCGCGCGCCGGAGAAGGACGTGGCAGACAACGCCGATGACGAGGTAGGGCAACATGAAGAGCGCCCAACCACCGAGAAACGGCAGCAACCCGAGGAGCGTCAGCGCCGCGAGCCCGAGGTGCAGCCCCTGCTGCCGCGCAAAGGACGTCATGCGGGGCGCGAGCACGAGGTAGGCCCCGAGGTAGGGCAGCGACGCGCCCGACGCGATCGCGAGCGCGATGCCGAAGACGTCTCCGCCCTCGAGCGCGAGCGAGACAAGGACCGAGCCGAGCACGACCGCGACGGCCCACGCGACGAGGATGGAGACACGATTCAGCATGCCGCGAGTCTAGCCCGCGCTACGGGCCCGCGCAAACGGGCCGGACGTCCCGTGGCGCCGCGCCTCACCAATCGGTGATGCGATAATCCTTCAGGAACTGTCCCCAGACGTGGCGACCTGTCGCGAGGCCGTCGAAGATCGGGTCGACGATGCGTGCGGCCCCGTCGACGATGTCGAGCGGCGGGTGGAAGGCGTGCACCTCGCGCTTGTGGGCGGCGATCGCGGCCGGGTCCTCGTCGGTCACCCAGCCGGTGTCGACGCTGTTCATGTGGATGCCCGACTGGACGTAGTCCGCGGCCGACGTGCGCGTCATCATGTTCAGCGACGCCTTCGCCATGTTCGTGTGCGGGTGTCGATCACTCTTGTAGGTGCGATAGAACTGTCCCTCCATGGCGGACACGTTCACGACGTGTGTGTCCTGACTCGGGACGCGCTCCATCAGCGGCTTGAGGCGGGCGTTCAGGATGAAGGGGGCCACGGCATTGACGACGTGCACTTCGAGCAGCTCGACTGTCGCGACGTCCGCGAGCCTGAGGCGCCAGCTGTTCATGTCGCGGAGGTCCACCTGTTGCTCGTCCGCGTCGAGGCGCCCCTCGGGGAACAGGTGCCCGTCGCGCCGGAAGTCTTCGGGAAGCAACGGGACCTGCGACAGCTCGGCCGCCCGCGACCCGGTGAATCGCTCGGCGGTCAGGGCGAGGGCCGCGCTCGCGCTGACGTCTTCGAAGGCCGCGTCCGGCTCGGCCAGCAGGCGCCGCGTGACGGGGTCCGCATCACCCGCCAGCGCGCGCTCGCGGGCCATCAAGTGGTCGTAGAACGCGGGCGGGCGGCGGACCGTCTGGCAGGCGTTGTTGATGATGAAATCGAGGCGCGGCAGACGCTCGAGCAGGCGCGCGCAGAAGACCTCGACGCTTGGCACATGACGCAGGTCGAGCCCGTGGATCTCGAGGCGGTGCCCCCACGCGGCGAAGTCCGGCTCTGCGGCGTAGCGTCGGGCCGCGTCGCGCGGGAAGCGCGTCGAGACGACGACGTGGCAGCCGTTGCGCAGCAGCATGATGGCGGCCTGATAGCCGATCTTGACGCGGGCACCGGTGACGACCGCGTAGCGGCCCGAGAGGTCGTGGCGCGGGTCGCGGCGGGCGTGGTTGAAGTCCCCGCAGCTCGGGCAGAGCTGATCGTAGAACCAGTGGATTTCGCGATAGTCCTGCCGGCAGACATAGCAGATGCGCGCGTCGGGCCGGGCGCCGAGCGGGTCGCGTGGCGTTTCCGCGGCCTCGTCCGGATTCAGCCCCGCGTGGATGGCGAGGCGGCGCGGCGTCTCGAAGATCGGGTTCTCGCGCATGCGGCGGATGCCCGTCTGGTCGAGCAGCGCCTCGCGTGAGGCCTTCTGCGCGACCCGCTCGGCGCGCTCGAGGGCGCGCGCGAGCTGCTTGCGTGCGGCCTTGTCGGGGCGCGAGGCGCGACCGGCCGAGACGAGCAGGTACTCGCGCGTCTCGGTGTCGACGTGGGCGAGCAGGCCACGGTCGAGCGTCACGGCGTCGAGCAGCTCGGCCGCGGCCTGGATGCGCTCGGCGATGGTCTCGGGAGGCAGGCCGAGCAGGGCCTCCGGGTTCGCGCCGGACGGGCGTGGCGGTGGGGCGGACATGGGCACGACGTATCGCGGGTGCGCGCAAAGGGCGAGCCCTTTCCGAAAGGCCCTGGTCCGCCTTGCCAGCGGCCGCGCGGTCTCAGCGCGGTGGGCCCTTGACGATGCCGCGGAGGACCCCCATCACCGCGTCGACAGCCTGCACGGCGTCCGCTCCCGCCGGGTCGGCGATCTCCTGGATGAGGACCCCGATGTAGGCGCCGAAGACGGTCCGTGCGAGCCCGTCAAGTGCGTCCTGCGACAGCCCCGGGACGCCTGGCCGCAGGATCTCCGCGACCGCGCTCCGCCCGCGCTGGTAGAAGGCCGCGAGCGCCTCGCGGATGGCCGGATCGTGGCGGGCGTGCACCGTGAAGTCGAGCCACAGCGGGACGATGACGCGCCCGCGATTCACCTCGCGGATGAGGGCCGCGTGCACCACCGCGAGCGTGTCGCGCGTCTCGACCGCGGCCGTGAACTGCGCCTCGACCTGGCCGATGATCTCCTGGCTCCAGACGTCCAGAATGTCGAGGAAGACATCCTGCTTGGCGGGATAATGGAAGTAAAATGCGCCCTTGCTGACCGAGGCGGCCTCGCAGATCGCGTCGACCGTCGTCGCCTCGTAGCCTGCGTCGCGGAACACCTGATAGGCGGCCTGCCTCAGCTTCTCGCGCGTCTTCGCGCCGCGGCTGCTGACGGGTGGCGCGGGCGGCCGCCTCGCACCGGTGGGCGCCGCGCTCGCCAGCAGCGGACGTGCAGCCTCCGCGTACGGGGTCGCCCGGGCCCTCCGCGCGATCGGGGGCTCGGCGACCGTGACGATGGGGCCGATCGGAGGCTCGATCGTGACGGCCGGGCTCTTGCGACGGGGCACGGGGCTCATGTCCCGCTCGCCTCGGCCGACCACAACGGCCGCAGCGCCTTTCGCAACCGCTCGATGATGGCGGGGCGGATGTTGCGGGCCGCGATGACCGCGTCGAGGCTGCCGACGCGGACCGCGCGCTCGACGCTGTGGATGGCGTCAAACTCCTTCGCGACCTCGGCCTGCTTCTCGAGCGTCACGTCCGAGAGCAGCGCCTCGAGCTTCTCGCGGAGCCGCGGGCGCTTGGCGGGCGGCGTCTCCTCGAGGGTCTGGCGCGCGGCCACGACGCGCGGGTCGGCGTCGACACGTTTCTTTACATCGCGCGGGAACACCACCGCGGCGGCAGGCGCACCACCGATGACAGACGCGAAGCTGCCCTCGACCGCGAGCGCTTGAAGCCGCGGGTTGAGGCCCTTCGAGAAGACCACGTAGGCGCCGCCGTGGTAGCGCCCGATGACACAGAAGATGATCGGCCCCTCGAATTCGACGACCGCGCGGCCAATCTCGGCGCCGAGCTCGAGCTGGGCCCGCCGCATCGACTCGGGGCTGCCGTCGAAGCCCGAGAGGTTCGCGAGCACGACCGCGGGCCTCACACCGCTCGCCACGCGCAGGGCGCGCGCGACCTTCTTCGATGACTGCGGGAAGAGCGTGCCGCCGCTCCACGTGTCGGGGCCGTCACTCGGGATCTGCCCGCTTCTCGGCAATGGCTTGCTCTCGATACCGATGACCGTGACTGGGACCCCACCCATGTGCGCGTCGAGGATGACCGCCGTCTCGGCGTCGCGCCAGCCCGCCCAGCGCTCGAGCACGCCGCCGTCCTGGTCGACCGCGGCGTGGAGCACCGCGCGCACCGAGAAGGGCCGCTTGCGCCCGGGGTTTGTCTTCTCGTCGAAGATTTCGCCGATCGTCCGGAAGCCCGTGTCGTCGCTCGGGTAAGCCGACTCCATCACGTCGCGCGTGTCGGGGTCGCCCGTCCCGAAGTGCCGCGGCAACTCGCCGCGGCGGCTGTAGGTCAGCGCGTAGTGGTCAAACAGGATGCGCCAGGCCTCGCCGACGTCGCGTGCCAGGTAGGCCGCCTCGCCGTTCGGGCCCATGATGCGGTCATAGCCGCCGATGCCACGCTCGTCCTCGGCCGCGACGCTGCCCGAGGCCTCGAGGGCCCGCTTGCCCGTCAGCACCATGGCCGCCTCGGGCGTCATGATGAGGACGCCGCGGGTGTGGAGCAGCATCGTCGCCATCGCGTTCCAGTAGGACTGGGCGCCGACGCAGGTGCCGGCCACGATGATGTTGACGGTGCCGCCGACCGCCGTGAACTCGACGATGCGGCGCAACACGCGGGCCGTCCAGTCGAGGTTCTCGGTGCCGCTGTCCATCGCGATGCGCGCGCCCGACGAGACCGGCAGCCACTCGATGGGCACGCCGCGCTCGTCGGCGAGGTCGAAGGCCGCGAGGATGCGACGGCACTCGGGCTCACCGAGCGCGCCCATGGCCTTCAGCGGGTCGCTGAGCAGCAGGACGCGCTCCATTCCGTCGGGGTGCTTGCGGGTCTGGTGCCGGACGAGCGCCACGACGACGCCGCAGGTGTTCATCGCCGGCTCGCGCGAGACGGGCACGAGGCGGTCGCCCGACGCGTCGAGGTCGAGCTCGGTGACCTTGCCGTTCAGGAGATCCACGTGCGGCGACATGCCCGCGCTGCCACGGTGCTGCAGGAAGTGCATGATGTCATAGGGACACTGGACGCCGAGGCGGCGCGCCGCGACCCGGCGCTGCCCGAGGCGGTCGAGCGGGCGCACGAGGTCGCGGGTCAGGCTCTCCTCCGCGACCTGAAGGCGGTGGCGCCCGACCGTGTGCATGACCAGCGCGAGCGGCCGCGCCGCCTGCGTGCGCGGGTCGACGAGGCGGGCGTGAATGACGACCTTCTCGAGGCCGAGACCCCGCGTCTGCGGCTCGTAGCGGCGCCCGAGGCGGACCATCTCCGACTGCTTCAGGCGCAGCGGATTGCGGAAAAACAGCACCATCCGGTTGTTGTGCAATCGCTTGCGCGCGTCGCGGCGGCTCTGCTCCTGGCGGAGCAGGCGGGTCGCCTCGAGCCAGGCGATCTCGAAGGGGACGAGCCTCGGGTCCGCGGGCGAGCCGAGCGTGTCGGGTGCGTCGGCCACGTCGGCGAGCACGATGATGCGCTCGTCGTCGGGGTTCTCGCGGGCCCGCAGGTTGAGGACCAGCAGTGGCTCGGGGGCTGGCAGGCGGGTCATGATGAAGTGCTGGTAGCGCCACAGCTCGAGCCGGATCGCGGTGTCGTGGTCGACCCCGGCCGGCAGGTCAGTCGCGGCGAGCAGGGCCTCGAGGGCGGCGCGGTCCTCGAGCTCGGGAGCCGTGACGTCCTCCACGGGCGTGCCCTGGGACTGGCTCGCCCGGTGGGCTTCCCAGCGCGGCGCGAGCTCGAGGGCGAGCAGCGCCTGGTGGGCGTTGTCGCCGACGGCGGGCAGGCTTGCGGGCGCGAGGCGAAGCACTTCCACCAGGGTTGGACGAACCCCGATACCGGAAAGCGCGCCGTCGAGGCTGACTCCGACGCCTTGCAGGCCGATGATGGCGCGCAGCAGCGTGGAGGCACAGCGGTAGCGCAGCTCCGAGTGGCGACGCGCGAGCGCCATGCGCCAGAGCGCCTCACGGACGTCCACGCTGCCTGACAGCGTCGTGACGCCGTAGCGGCCAAGCGCGCGGAGCAGACGCTGCTTCAGGGCGTCAGTCGTGCGGAGGTCGCCGAGGTGCAGGCGGCGGCAGAAGTCGAAGAAGGCGAATTCCACCGTCGTTCCGCGGGCGCTGTCATCCATCGGCTCGCGCTCGAAGCAGGCCTCCACCGCGACGAAATCCTCGAGCAGCTCGAGCAGCGGTAGCCACCGCTCTGGCTGCTTCAGCCCGGTGAAGTCGAGGTCGATGCGCGTCAGGCCGCGGACGGCCGTGGCGGCGTCCTCGGGCAGGCTCCAGCCGAGGAGCACGCCGCGGACGACCGACACGAGGTCCCGGATGACGGCGGTCGCCTCGGTCTCTGGCAGCGCGTCGAGGCGGGCGGGGTGGGCCTGCGCCCCGTCCGCGAGGCGCCACAGCGGTCGATCGGCCCGCTCGAGCGGCTTGACGACCTCCTCTTCGGCGGTCTCGGCGCCGGCCGCCTCGAGCACGAACAGCACCTGCCCCGCGGTCACCTGCTGATGCGGACGGCAGAGGACCTGCGCGATGCGGCCCGCCCGATCCGCGAGCAGCGGCGACTCGAGCTTCATCGCCTCGAGCGTCGCGAGGCGCTGACCGGCCTGCACCTCGTCACCTGGCGCCACGTCGACGCGGACGACGAGCGCTGGGGCTGGCGTACGCACGCCGTTGCCGCTGGCCGCCACGACCGCGAAGGTGCGCCCGTCGACGTCGATGCGGGTGGCCGTGGGACCGACGGCCCACAGGATTCGGTGACGCACAGGACCCACTTCCAGCGTCGCCGAGGCCGCGTCCTTGACCTGGAAGCGGACGTGGTGCTGCCGGTGACCGCAGACAACGGTCCACGTGTCGGGTCCGGTGTCGTCGATGTCGACGTGGGTCGAGGCGCGCCCGATGCGGAAGTCGAAGCCGCGTGTGGCCGGCGCCGGGATGGTCCGCGGCATGCCGGACTGGGCCGCCGAGAAGAAGGCGTGGACGTCGACCTCGGTCTCGGCCGTGTGCGCGAGGATGGCGGCCGTGATGAGCGCGGGCGTCGGGTCGACCACAGGCATGAGGTCGCCAGCCGCGAGCGCGCGGTCGAGCCACTGGGTGTCGGCGGTCGCGTCGACGACCGCCGGGTTGTCAAAGAGTGCCAGCAGCATGGCCTTGTTATGCGCACCCTCCTCGATGACGAGGTCGAGCTCGTGGAGCGCGCGCCGCATGCGTGCGAGCGCCAGCTTGCGGTCGGGGCCCCACGCCATGACCTTCGCGACCATCGAGTCAAACTCGGGCGCGACGACCATGCCCTGCTCGATGCCCGAGTCGACGCGGATGCCCGGGCCATTCGGGAAGTCGAGGACGCGGATGAGACCCGGGGCTGGCGCGCAGTCGCGTTCCGGGTCCTCGGCGCACAGGCGGACCTCGATGGCGTGCCCGCCGACGTAGCGCTCGGGGCGGCGCCAGGCGAGGCCGCGCGCGATGTCGATCTGCGCGTGGACGAGGTCTGCGCCGGTGACGAGCTCGGTGATGGTGTGCTCGACCTGGAGGCGGGCGTTGACCTCGAGGAAGGCCGCGAGCTGCTCCTGCGGCTGCCACAGGAACTCCGCTGTGCAGACCCCGCGGTAGCCGGCCAGCTCGGCCATGCGCGCGGACGAGTCGAGCAGGAGGCGCTCGGCGTCGGGCGGCAGGATGGGGCAGGGGGCCTCCTCGAT
>SYAK01000205.1 GCA_005788935.1 Pseudomonadota bacterium | reverse complement strand
GCCGCGTCCTCGGCGCGTCCGGCCTCCCGCCCGAACTGCAACCCGCGATGCGCCTCTCCGACCCCCACGCGGCGAGCCCCGCGCTCGTCATCACGAGCGCCGAGACGACCGCCTGGGATCGCCTCCGCGCCATCGCCGCAAGGCCCCTCGCGAGTCTGACGCGTGGCCCGATCATCGTTCTGCGCGGGCCCCACGGGGTCGGGAGACGGCGCTGGTTCTCGGAGATCGCGCGCTGAGCAGGCCTGCGCGTCCTCGTCTGCGACCTCGCGGCGCTCTCCCGCAACGAGCCCCGCGCCGAGTCGGCGTTCGCCCTCGCGCTCCGCGAGTCCCTGATGCAGCGCGCCGCGCTCTTTCTCACCGGCTGGCCGGAGCTCGTCGACGCGCTGCCGCCCGCAGGTCCCGAGACCTTCCCCGAGGTCCTGCGCCAGCGCCGCCACGCCGAGCTCGCCGAGACCTTCGGACGCGCGCTCGAGGGGCACCCGGGGCTCGTCGGCCTCGGCCTTGACAGCCCCGAGACGCCGCTCCCCGAGTTCTCGCGCGGCCTCGAGGTCATCGACGTCCCGAGCCCATCCGTGACGGCTCGCGCGCGCCTCTGGGAGCTCGCCCTCACGCCGTCCATGAAGGCCGCGGGCCTCGACCCGGCCACGCTGGCGCCTCGCTACGGGCTCACGGCCGGCCGCATCCGCGACGCCGTCGTGGAGGCCGAAGAGGACGTCCGGCGCCGAGGCGGGCGCGAGGTCGACCCGGACGATCTGTCGGCCGCCATCCGCCGTCAGGTCCAGTCGCGGATGGGCGGCATCGCGACCCTGCGCCGCAGCACCGAGCGCTGGGGCGACCTCATCACGGCGCCCGAGGTGGAGATGCAGCTCCGCGAGCTGTGTCACCGCTATCGGCATCGCGAGAAGGTCATGGATGGCTGGGGCCTGCGCCGCCGCTTCGCGTCCGCCTTCGGGCTCTCCGCGCTCTTCGAGGGCCCGCCCGGGACAGGCAAGACCATGTCCGCGGGCCTCGTGGCCGCGGAGCTCGGCCTCGACCTCTACCAGGTCGACGTCTCGCAGGTCGTCAGCAAGTGGGTCGGCGAGACCGAGAAGAACCTGTCACGGGTCTTCGACGAGGCCGAGCGCTCAGGGGCCATGCTGCTCTTCGACGAGGCCGACAGCCTGTTTTCGAAGCGGACGAGTGTCTCGAGCTCGAATGACCGCTACGCCAACCTCGAGGTCAACTACCTGCTTCAGCGGATCGAGCGCTTCACGGGAATCGCGGTGCTCACGACGAACTTCTCGGAGTCCATCGACACGGCCTTCGCGCGACGTCTCTCGATGCGGGTGACCTTCCCCTCACCAGGCATCGCGGAGCGGACGCGCCTCTGGGTATCGATGCTCGACCAGCCCGGCCTGCCGCGCGGCGACTTCGACCCGGAGGGGCTCGCGACCGATTTCGATTTTGCGGGCGGTCTTGTGCGCAATGCAGTACTGCGAGCAGCCTTCTTCGCCGCCTCACGCGGCCTCGTCGTCGACGACGCCTTGCTCCGGGCCTCCGCGCGTATCGAGATGAAGGAGAAGGGGCAGCTCATCCGCGGCAACCCGCACGAGGAGCTGATGCACATGCTCGCCGAGCGGGAGACCCTGCCTCCCGCGCTCTCTCCGAGGCGGCGCAGCGCCCTCTGACCACGCGCCGCAGCCGGCTGCCCGACCGCCGCCCCGTCCGGATGAGACCTCAGACGCCCCGCGCGCGCGCGACCTCCGCGAACGTCTGCCCGACAGGCCTGAGCCTCAGCGCCTTCGTCGCCGCGTCGAGCTCGAAGAGCCCAAACTTCAACGCCATCCCGTGGTTCCACTCATAGTTGTCGACGAGCGTCCAGTAGAGATACCCCCGCACGTCGAGCCCCTCGGCCAGCGCCCTCGCCAACGCGCGCAGGTGCGGCTTCAGGAAGGTCTCGCCCGCGTCCGAACCCGGGTTCATCGCCCCATTTTCCGTAATGATAATCGGCTTTCCGAACCGCGCAGCCTGGCGCAGCACCTCGGTCAGCCCCTCGGGGTAGACCTGAAAGAGCCCCGCCTCGGTGACTGGCAGGAAGTCGAGCCACGGGCGCCCCTCGAGCAAGGTCGCGCCAAGCGGCATCACGCCGAGCTTCGTGTAGTAGTTGACGCCCACCCAGTCGAGCCGCCCGGTCAGCGCGGGGTCCGCCGCCTCAAGCTCACCGTTGACGTCGACGTCGAGCTGCCCGTTGGCCGTCCCCTCGAGGAAGAGCTCGTTGTGAACCCAGCTCGCGTGACGCACGGCCTCCACCGCAGCCGGGTCCTCGGGGTTGACTGTCTTGAAGGCCGCGAGGTTCACGACCGTGCCGATGAAGGTCGCACCATCCCCTCGACCGTCCGCGTCCACCACGTCCGTCGACCTCAAGCCGTCCACCATCGCCGCATGTCCGAAGATCTGGTTGTTCAGCACGTCGATCGCCTCGGCCACCCGCAGCTGAACGCCTGGCGGGTGCGACCGGTCCGCCGACGGCATCACGTAGCCCGCGAGCACGTTCGCGAGCGGCTCATTGAGCGTCGCCCACGTGTCGACGAGATCCCCGAACGTCGCCCCGCAGAAGGCCGCGTACAGCCGCGACGCCCGCACCATGCGCGCGCGGTCGAGCCAGCCCCGGTCCTCGCACGCATCCAAATCCGCATGACACGCCTTTCCGTCATGCAACCAACGGGGCAGCGTGTAATGGCTGAGCGTCACGACCGGCTCGAGCCCGCGCCTGCGCGCCTCGCCCAGCATGTCGCGATACCAGGCAACCTCCGACGCGACCGCGTGCCGCGTGAGCGCCTCGGGCGTCTCGGCCCCCTCCGCGACCCCATCCGGGAAAAGCCGCCCCCACTCGATCGACAGGCGGATAGCGTTGGCCCCGAGCGCCTCCCGCGCCGCCTCGAGGTGGGTCGCATGGAGCTCACGCATCCCGGGCGCATGAGCGAGCGGCTCTCCCGTCACGAAGGCGCTGGGGTCGGCCACCAGCTCCGGGTCGGTCACCCACTGAAACCAGTCGCTGCCACGGTCCTCGCACACCTCGGGCGCGAGCGAGGGGCACCCCATGTCGTTCTGAAAGCCCGCCGTCGCGACCCCGAATAGAAACCCCTCGGGGAACCGCACCTCGGAACGCGGATCCGCCGCCACGTCGTCGCCAGACGCGTCGAACGCACCAGCGCCCGCGTCGGACGCCCGCTCGCCACACCCGGCCGCTAGCGCCACGAGCCACACCGCCCAGCCTCGCAGGTCCGTCTGCCTCATGCTCGCCCCCTCCCGACTCAGCCGCGACCCTCTCGGCCAAGCCCCATCGCGACCAACTCCCGACACAGCGTCGCGTGGCGAGTCTCGTCGAGCCCCGACCAGAGCATCGGGCCCGCCAACTCCCACGGCGGGTCAAAGGCAAAGGTCGGCCTGCGGCCATCGAGGTAGGTCGCACGACCGCCAGCCTCCTCGAGCACGATGAGCGGGGCCGCTACATCCCAGTAGCTGACGCGGTGCGTCACCGGATAGACCTCCGCCAGCCCGGACGCGACCATCCCGGCCTTCACCCCGAGCGACCGGAACGCGCCAGCGTCCACGAGGCCAGCCTCCGCGAACTGCTGACGCATCGCGTCTGGCGTCCGCGGGGAACACACGAACCTCGCCGCAGACCGCCCCTCGGACACCCGCACGCGCTCGACCGGGGCCCCCCGCCGGCTCACCCACGCCCCTTGCCCGCGCCGCGCCACGAACATCTCGTCGATGGCCGGCTCGTACACGACGCCGAGCTCGAGCACCCCATCGATGAAGCGCGCGATCTGCACCGCATACCCGCGGACGCCACCGTGGACAAAGGCCTCGGTCCCGTCGAGCGGGTCCACGACCCAGACCGCACCGGAGTCCCCCCAACGGCCAGGCGACTCCTCCGAGAGCCAGCCGTCATTCGGGAACATGTCCGCGAGCGCCCGGGCGATGACGTGGTCGGCCGCAAGGTCCGCCTCCGTCACGACGGAGTGATCCGCCTTCGCCTGTACCTGAAAACCACGACGCCGCACGGCCTCGATAACGGAGCCGGCGGCGCGCGCGATCCCCATGACCGCGACGAGCAGGGGGTCGGGCCTCAGTGGGCGCCGCCTCCACCGGCTTCCTGCGCAGCCTTGGCCTTGGCGCGCAGCTCTTCGAGCTTCGCGGGCTCGATCGGAACCTCTTCGGGTGCGGGCCGCTCGAGTAGACCCGCGTCACGGGCGTAAGCCTTGGAGTCCCAGTTCGGGTTCACCGTCGCCCGTGTGTTCAGGTCGAAGTAGGTCAGCGCGAAGAAGATGGCGACGAACAGGATGGTCGAGAGGAACACGAAGGTGTGAAACCGCGTGTCGAACTTCAGGTGCATGAAGAAGCCGACCACGAACCCCGCCTTCACGAGCGCGACCGCCATCGCGACAGGCAGCGCCGCAGGACCGAGGTCCGCGTAGGACACGACCACCGTCAGCACCGTCAGCACCATCAGCGCCCCGAAGACCCCCATGTAGGTCTTGATGGGCATCAGGTGGTGATGCGACTCGTGGACGTCGGGAGCCGGACGGCCCTTGATGTAAGCGTTGACGTTCGCCATGTCACTTCACCAGGTAGAGGAGCGGGAAGAGGAAGATCCAGATGAGGTCCACGATGTGCCAGTACAGGCCGACGTTCTCGATCGGCGTGAAGTAGCCCGCGTGCATCGAGCCGTTCGCGGTCTTGATCATCATCCAGACGATGAGGCCCATGCCGACGAGCACGTGGACGCCGTGCAGCCCCGTCATCATGAAGTAGACCGCGAAGAACAGGTTCTCGCCACCGTACCAGCCGCGCTGAATCAGCTCGACGCCACGCTCGAGGTCGTAGTGATGCTCGGCGTAGTAGATACCCGGCAGCGTGCCGTGCTCGAACTTCGCGCTGTATTCCATGTACTTGATGACCATGAACGCGCCCGCGCAGAGCAGCGTCACGAGCAGGTACATATTGGCCTTGCCCTGCTCGTTCGTCTGCGTCGCGCGGACCGCGAGCGCCATCGTCAGCGAGCTGAGAATGAGGACGACCGTGTTGACCGCCCCGAGCACCTTGTCGAGCTTCTCGTGGGCCTCAAGCACCATGTCCGGATACATGCTGCGCACGACGAAGTAGGCGAGGAACAGCCCTGAAAACATCAGGATTTCCGTCGCGAGGAAGACCCACATCCCCAGCTTGGCCGCGCTCTCCTGCTGGTCCGAGTTGTCGAAGTGGTGACGCAGGTGGGCCGGATGGTCGTCGTGACCGTGTCCGGCGGCGCCGTGGTCGTGGGCGGTTGAAGCACTCATGGGGCGTTCACCTCAGGCAAGGCAGGTGGGGAGCAAGCGGGGCGGCTCAGTGCGCCGCGCCGTCCTTGTGGTCGATTTCGGGGAAGGCGTAGGGGCCCGCATCGACGACCGGGATGTCGTGAAAGTTGTGCTCGATGGGCGGGCTCTGGGTCGCCCACTCGAGGGAGACGCCACCCCACGGGTTCGCGGGGGCCTTCTTGCCGGCGATGAGCGCGTGCACGAGGTAGATGAGCGTCCAGATGAGACCAACCGCGAGGATGAGCGTCCCAAGGGTCGACACCTGGTGGTAGGTCTGAAACATCGGATCGTACTCGGCGTAGCGGCGGGGCATACCCTGCGAGCCCAGCATGAACTGGGTCATGAAGGTCATGTTGAAGCCGATGAAGACCAGGATCGCGCCCCAGAGGGCCGCGCGCTCGTTGTACATCTTGCCGAACATCTTGGGGAACCAGTGGTGGAGCCCCGCGAGGAACGCGATGACCGTGCCGCCCATCATGACGTAGTGGAAGTGCGCGACCACGAAGTACGAGTCGTGGAAGTGCACGTCGACCGAGAGGGCGCCGAGGAAGATGCCGGTGAGCCCGCCAATCGCGAAGGTGAACAGGAAGATGAGCGAGTAGTTCATGGCGGCGTTGAACGTGATGACGCCCTTGTAGAGGGTCGCCACCCACGAGAACATCTTGATGGCGGTCGGGACGGCCACCGCGAACGTCAGGAAGCTGAACAGCGCCGCAGCGAAGTCCGACTGCCCCGAGACGAACATGTGGTGACCCCACACGAGGAAGCTGATGACCGCGATGGCGACTGACGACAGCGCGATGGCCTTGTAGCCGAAGATGTGATTCTTCGCGTGGATCGACAGGGTCTCGGAGATGATGCCGAAGCCCGGGAGGATCATGATGTAGACAGCCGGGTGGCTGTAGAACCAGAAAAAGTGCTTGAAGAGGACCGGGTCTCCACCCCACTTGGGGTTGAAGATGCCGACCTGCATCAGGTTCTCCATCAGCAGCAGCATGACCGTGATGGC
>SYAK01000019.1 GCA_005788935.1 Pseudomonadota bacterium | reverse complement strand
CGGTAAGCGACTACTGGGACTGGACCAAGCCGGACGCGGCCGGGACCTACCGGTGGCGCAATCGTTTTCCGCTGGAGATCGTGGACGTCTTCGAGCGGCATGGCTTCATCTGGGGCGGGAAGTGGTCGCATTTCGACACGATGCACTTCGAGTACCGGCCCGAGCTGCTCGTCGCGCCGTGTGTGGACGCGCGCTGAGTCCGACGTCCCTGCGCCGAGCCGTCCGCGCAAGGGACGACGCGACGGCGCCATGGCCGATGCGGGCGGTCGCCTGGCAGTCTGCGGGTGTGGCGGGGCCGGGTTCAGGGTCTGATTCCATCGTCGCGAACGCGTGTGAAGCAATGTTGCCCGAGATGGAAGTGCCGCGTCAGGGCCTCGAGACGGCACGGCAGGCCGGTCTTGCAGTGCCTCGCGATGGCCCGCGCACGGCCAGTCGAAGGGGTGGCCGAGCAGCACGCCGTTGCGGATGTTCTTGAACGAGAGGCCGGCTCGGCTACGATGACAGACGCGCTGAAGCGAGACAGGCCGCAGCGCGTCATTGCCCTCGCGCGCCTCGCCGGGGCCAGTCGGCTGGAGACACCCATGCGACAGTTGGTCAGGCACCTCACAGGGTGGATATCGGGGCTTCGGTCCGTGGCGTGGTCGCGACCCAGTGCCTTCGGTGGGGCCATTCGCGGACTCTGGGGCGGTCGAGTCTGGCTGGCCCTGGTTGCAATGTTGCCGATCGTTGCGGCCTGTCATGACGCCGCGCCCGCGCCGGTCTGCCTCGCCGGTACGGAGGCCTGCCCGTGCGCCGAGGGGCGGCTGTGCGACCCTGGGCTCGCGTGCGAAGAGGGGCTCTGCGTCGTGGCGCCCGGCCCGGCGGACTCCGCGATCGCCGACGTGTCGCGCGTGGATCTCTCAACCCATGACGCGCCCGTGGCGGGGGACGCCGGGGCCGACACGGCCAGCGCAAGCTGTACGGGGGACCCGGTCGGCGACTTCTGCCCTTGCCGCGAGGGCGCAGACTGCGCTTCGGGTTACTGTCTTCCGGGCCGCGACGGAGGCCGCGTGTGCACACGCACCTGCGACGGGACCTGCCCCGACGGTCTCGCGTGCGTCTTCGTGACGCTGCCGAACCTCGACCCGACCTATCTCTGCGTCGATCCGGCCCTCAACCTCTGCCGCCCGTGCACAGACGACATCGAGTGTCAGCGTGACGCGATCGCCTCGACTGGCGCGCGCTGCGTCCGGTACGGGGCCGCCGAAGGGAGCTTCTGCGGGACCGCCTGCGGCACTGACGCCGACTGTCCGGACGCCTACGCGTGTCGAGAGGTCGCGGCCTTCGAGACGGGCAGCCTCATCTGGCAGTGTGTCCTCGCCGACCCCGACGCGACCTGTGCCTGCTCCGGACGCTCCGTCGAGGGCTCGGCCTTCACGACCTGCACCGTCGACCGCTGCGAGGGCACCCGTCTCTGCGGCGAGGCCGGCCTGACAGGCTGTCTCGACGGGGACGGGACGCCGTGCGTCCCAAGCGTTGCGGTCACAGTCGGCTTTGATGCGCAGGGAGGTGAAATCACGGGGGACGGGGTCCGGACCGTGTACCTCGGTGAGCGCTACGGGGCGTTGCCCGAGGCCAGCCGTGAGGGCTACGACCTCGGCAGCTGGCGGACCGCGCCCGGAGGCGGCGGCGAGTCGGTCACGGCCGATACGCAGGTCACGACGCGCGAGGCGCACACCCTCTTCGCGGCCTGGCGTGGACGTCGGTACGTCGTCACGTTCGAGGCCGCCGGCGGGAGCGCGTGCGAGCCGCGGGTCGTGACGTTTGGCACGGCCTACGCAGCCGACGGGGCCCTGTGCACCTCGACCCGTCCGGGGTATGGCTTCCTGGGTTGGCGGCACGGCGAGGGCGCGACAGGCGAGGTCGTCTCGGACGCCACGATGGTCGCGACCGCACGGAATCACACGCTGACGGCCACGTGGGCCGCGAGCGTTGTCACGGTCAGCTTCGACAGCGAGGGTGGCAGCGCCTGCGATAGCCGCAGCGCCACCTTCGGCGGGGCCTATGGCGCGGCGGGGCCCCTTTGCGCGCCGTCGCGACCGGGGTTTGTCTTCGCGGGCTGGTTCGACGGCGACAACGGCACCGGCAATCTCGTCACGGCGCTCTCGACCGTCGGGGTTACCACGAATCACGTCCTCCATGCCCGCTGGACGGCTGCCACGTGCGTCGTGATCTTTGACGCCGCGGGCGGCCAGCCCCCGGTTCCCTCAAGCCGCACGGTGACCTTCGGGGCGGCCTATGGTCAGCTCGCGACCACCGCGCGCGACGGATATTCCTTCGGAGGTTGGTGGACAGCGCCCGACGGCGGCGCAGAGGTCACAGCCCCGAGCGTCGTCTCGCAGACGGCCGACCATACCCTGTTCGCGCGTTGGACCGGCAACCGCTACACGCTGCGCTTCGATAGCGGAGGAGGCAGCGCCTGCGACGCCGTTCAGGTCACCTTCGGCGATCCGTACGGCGACCTCTGTCAGCCGACGCGGACCGGCTTCACCTTCGAAGGTTGGGGCGTCGGGGCCGAGAGCAGCATCGTGACCCCCGACACGACCGTTGCGATTGCAAATACACACACGTTCTCCGCCCGCTGGCGTGCGAACCGCTACACCGTGGTCTTCGACAGTGACGGGGGCAGTGCATGTCCCGATCACCCGGTGACCTTTGGTGAGCCCTACGGGCCCCTCTGTGCGCCGACCCGCCCGGGCTATACCTTCGGGGGCTGGTGGGGCGCGCAGGGCGGAGGAGGGGACCCCGTCACGGCCGACACGCGTGTCACCTTGGCGGCCTCGCATGAGCTCCACGCCCGCTGGGTCCCGAACGGCTACGTCGTGAACTGCGACAGCGAGGGGGGGACCCCATGTGTCGACCTCGCGGTGACCTTTGGCGCGGCCTATGGTGCCTCCGTGGGCGGCCAGATCTGCGCGCCGACGCGCCTCGGCTACACGTTCGGTGGCTGGTTCCTGGGCGACGGAGGCACGGGGGAGGGGGTCACCGCGACCACGCTCGTTGCAACTGCAAACAATCACACCATCCATGCTCGCTGGACCGCCAACACCTACGTCGTGACGCTCGACACCGAGGGTGGAAGCGCCTGCGCGCCGCTCTCGGTGACCTTCGGAGCTGCGTATGGGGCGCTCTGCACGCCCTCGCGGACGGGGTATGCGTTCGGCGGCTGGCGGAGCGGCGACGACGGGACCGGGGAGGTCGTCACCACCGCGACAGGCGTCATGACGGCCAGCAACCACGCAATTCATGCCGCATGGAGCGCCAACCGCTACATCGTCAGTTTCGACGCCGCGGGAGGCACCACACCGACGCCTGAGACACTGTCTGTCGCCTTCGAGTCCTCGTACGGCGCGCTGCCCACAACCACCCGCACCGGCTACGCCTTTGGCGGCTGGTGGACGGGACCTGCGGCCCAGGCTGGCGCCGTCGAGGTCTCGCCTGGCACGCAGCTGACCCGCGCCGAAGGTCACACGCTCTTCGCCCGTTGGGTCGCGAACGGCCTGACCGTCACCTACGACAATGATGGCGGGGGTGGATGCACAAGCAAGGCGGTGGTGTTCGGGGCGCCCTACGACCAGTCGGGGCCGCTCTGCGAGCCGGCACGCACCGGTCACACCTTTGGCGGCTGGCTGCTCGGCGGCAACCTGGTCACCGGCACGACACACGTTGCAACTGCAACAAATCACACGTTGACGGCGAGCTGGACCGCCACCCGGTACACGCTCAGGTTCGACAGCGCCGGCGGCCTCGCCTGCCCCGACCGCCAGGTGACGTTCGCGGCGGCCTATGGCGTGCTCTGCCAGCCGACCCGGACCGGCTACGCTTTCGCGGGCTGGTTCACGCAGGTCGTCGGTGGCAACGTGATTGCAGAGACGACGCTCGTCGCGACGGCGAGCAACCACGCGCTCTACGCTCGATGGATCGCCAACAGCTATGGCGTCACCTTCGAGGCTGGCGAGGGCACTGCGGCCTCCCCGCCCGGCAAGAGCGTGGCTTTTGGCGGGCTCTACGGCGAGCTCGCGACCTCGGTCCGCGCTGGCTACGCGCTCGTCGGCTGGCGGACGGCGCCCGACGGCGGCGGGAGCCTCGTGACCGCCCAGACCGAGGTCACCCGCGCCGAGCCCCACACGCTCTACGCCCGCTGGAGCGCCAACAGCTACGTCCTCGACTTCGACAGCCTCGGCGGGACGGCCTGTGCCTCGCGCAACGTCACCTACGGGGCCGCCTACGGCATCCTCTGCCAGCCGACCCGCACCGGCTATACGTTTGACGGCTGGACGCTCGCCGGCAGCCCGGTCGCGGCCGTCACAATCGTTTCAGTTGCAATGAATCATGTCCTGCAGGCCCGGTGGGTGGCCGACAGCTACCTCGTGACCTTCGAGCCCCAGGGCGGCACACCGCCGAGCCCCAGCAGCCGGTCGGTCGCCTACGGCGCCACCTACGGCGCGCTCCCGGCCACGACGCGCGACGGCTTCACCTTCGCGGGCTGGTGGACGACCCCGACCATCGGCGGCGCCGCCGTCACGGCCGACACGGCGATGACCCGGGTGGAGGCCCACAACCTCTACGCCCGCTGGACCGCCAACGCCTACACCGTCACCTACGCGACCGACGGCGGCGCCGCCTGCGCCGATCTCGGGGTCACCTTTGGCCAGGCTTACGGTGCGGCCACCGGCGGCGACCTCTGCGTGACCAGCCGCACCGGCTACACCTTCGCGGGCTGGTTCAGCGCGCCGGTCGGCGGCGCCCCGGTCACGGGCGCCACCGTCGTGTCAACCGCGGGCGCCCACACACTGCACGCCCGCTGGAACGCCCCCACCTGCTCCGTCACGTG
>SYAK01000204.1 GCA_005788935.1 Pseudomonadota bacterium | reverse complement strand
TCGAGGCCCCCGAGGCCGAGGTCGAGGCTGTCATGGCACTTGTCAGGCAGCACATGGAGCGGGGCGAGGGACTCGCCGTCCCGCTCATCGCGACAGTCGGCGCGGGCCCGAGCTGGGCCGAGGCGAAAGCCTGACGAACCGTCAGGTCACGCTCAGGGCAGCAGCCGACCGCCGAACGAGAAGCCGACCAGCACGTACGGGATGGCCTGCGCGACGTCCTGACCGGTCCGCCACGGATGCTGCAGGTACCAGTTGGCCATCGCGAGCAGCGTCGGGCGGTTGAAGGCCGCCCCGGGCTCATCGAAGAAGGTCCAGGCGAGGAACGGTCCGACGCGGTGGGTCGTCGCGCGGGCGAGATCCTGGCCGTTTGGCAGGTCGGCCGCCATGAAGGTCCAGCGGGCGCCGAGCAGCACCCGCGGGGCCACCTCGAGGAGCAGATCGGCGTCGTTCGTGTAGAACCAGCCGTCGCGCGGCATCATGAGGTCGAAGAACTGGTCGTAGAAGACCGCGTCGCCCGCGCGAAGGTCGGCCGAAACGCGGGCCGCCCGGAAGCGGTCGCGCGCGATGAAGGGGCCAAGCTTGGCGCGCAGCTCGGCGTCGAGCGTCAGCTGCCAGCCGTCGGTCGGGTACTGCCCCTGCACGCGCCCGTTCGCGCGCAGCGCCGTGTCCGAGAAATCCGCGTCGGCGTCCGGGAAGGACTGCAGCATGTCGAAGTTGCCGAACCACGACAGGTACTCCCAGCGGGCCTCGAGCTTCAGCAATGCGAGCGGCTGGAGCTTCGCCGCGACGCCGAGGCGGGTCAGCGCGGGCGAGAGGATGGGCGACAGCCCGATCGAAGCAAAGTTGTTCGCAAACAGCGGGTTGTCGCCGCCGTTGAAGAGCGGGATGCGCCAGTCGAGGTCGAGCTGGGTCTGGAGTCCGAGCGGGTTGACCCGCAGCACCGTGAACGCGGTGTAGACGAGCTCGGTCGGCATGGGCTCGGCCGCGCGGCCGCGCGGAGGGGTCGCAAGGACGGCAAGGACGGCGACGACGGCGACGACGGCGAGGAACATGCGGGGAGCGCGTGGCATCGGGCCTCCAGGGCCATTCGGGACACGAAGATGGTTTGAGTTCAAACCAGGCTCGCGCGATCGAGGTTGACATGGCGGCGCCCGGTGACGCAAGGCGGGGAGCGAGGTGGTGGCGGATGATGGCGGCGGCAGCGGACAGGTCAACAGGGCTGCTCGAGAACGGCGGGGCGAAGGGCGAGGGCCCGTCGTGCGCGGCGTTGCTGGCAATGCTGCTGGTGGTGCATGGCTGCGGAGCCTCCGACGGAGGGGAAGCGCCCGCGTTCTCCGGACCGGCCGGCGGAGCGCGCAAGGGCCCCGAGCCCGCCGCGGTCGAGACGGTGCCCGCGGAGGCACCGAGGCTCGTGCGCGAGCGGCGGCTCCTCGGGCGGGCGGAGGCCCCGCTCAGCGCGACCCTCGCGGCCGGCGTCAGCGGGACCATCGTGACCGTCGGCCCCCGCGAGGGAGACGCCGTCAAGGCCGGTGAGGTCATCGCGACACTCGACGCGGCCCTCGTCACGCCGCGGCTCAAGGCTGCGCGGGCCGAGGTCGCGCGGGTCGCCGCCGAGCTGCGCCTGGCGCGGGCCGAGCTCGGTCGGGTGAAGGTCCTCTCGACCGACAGCGGGGCCTCGAGCGCCGTGTCGCCCGTGACGCCCGCCGAGCGGGAGCGCTACGAGGCCCGCGCGGCCGCCCTCGAGGCCGGGAGCCAGCGGGCTGCGGCCGACGTCGAGACGCTCGTGGCCGAGCTCGCGCGTCACACGGTCACCGCGCCCTTCGACGGCATCGTCGCGGCCCGCCACCTCGATCCCG
Source organism: Pseudomonadota bacterium (assembly GCA_005788935.1). Next base: position 5,670 of record SYAK01000204.1, on the reverse strand, counting down.
GCAGCTGGGCAGGCGCTGGGGCGCCGCTCATGACGCTCATCGGGGCGGGGCCAGTCGAGGTCTTCGTCGACGTGCCGCTCGCCGACGCGGGCGGACTCGCGGTCGGGGGCGAGGTCGGACTCACCCTGAGCCTCGCCCAGACCGAGGGCGCCCGAGCGACGCTGAAGGGCGTCATCCGCGGCCTCATCCCGGCCCTCGACGCGGTGACGCAGGGGGTGCGGCTGCGCATCGCGCCAGCGTCGGCGCCGGCTGGGGACGCGCTGCTGCCGGGCGCTCCGGTCGATGTGCTGCTTTCAAGTGTTCTGGAAGCAAAGGGTGCCGTCAAGGTGCCGAACGACGCGGTCAAGCGGGGGCCTGGCCGCGCCTGGGTGTTCGTCGTGCCTGGCGGAGACCCGCCCGTGCCGCGCCGCGTTGACGTGGAGGTCCTCGGGCGCGACGCGACCCACGCGCTTGTCCGCGGCGAGGGCCTGGCGGAAGGCGATACCGTCATCACGCGCGGCAATGAGCGCCTGCGACCGGGTCAGCCCGTCCGCCCCGGCACGCCCGCAGCCCCGCCCGAGCCTCGAAAGGCCAGCCCTTGACGGAGCCCGCCCAGGATGTCGTGCGGCCGCCAGCCCCCGGGGGCGGGCTCATCGCGACCTCCATCGCCCGACCCGTGGCGGTGGCGGTCGGGGCGCTGCTCATCCTGCTCTTCGGGATCGCGGCGGTCGGGACCCTGCCCATCCAGCTGACCCCGGACCTGACCGTCCCGACGCTCACGGTCTCGACGGCCTGGCCAGGTGCCACCCCGCTCGAGGTCGAGTCGGCCATCGTCGAGCGCCAGGAAGAGGTGCTCAAGACGCTGCCCGGGCTGCGCCGCATGACCTCGGAGATGCGACAGGGACAGGGCACGGTGACGCTCGAGCTGACCGTCGGCAGCGACCTCGAGGAGGCGCTCGCACGCGTCACGAACCTCCTCGCCCAGGTGCCGCGCTACCCCGCATCCGCGCGCGAGCCGGTCGTGGCGACAGCCAACGCGGCGGGCCCGCCGCTCGCCGTCATCGTCATCCAGGCCGATGACGGCGGTCCGGTAGCGGGCTGGCAGACGTGGCTTGGCGAGAACGTCGTGCCGAACCTCGACCGCATCCCCGGGGTCGCGGAGGTGCGCGTCATCGGCGGGCGCGAGGAAGAGCTCCAGATCGACTTCGACCCGGTGGCCCTCGCCGCACGGGGGCTGACAGCGCGCGATCTGGCGCGCGCGGTGACGACGAGCCTTGGCGACGCGAGCGCGGGGGACGCGACGATCGGCAAGCGACGCGAGGTGGTGCGCACGACACCCGCTCCGGTTGACGCTGATGATTTTGCATCGATCGTCCTCGCGGCCGACGCGCGCGGGACCCCTGTCCTGCTCGGCGACGTGGCCGAGGTGCGCGACGGGCTGCGCAAGCCGACCGGGCTCGGGCTCGCCGACGGACGCCCGTCGATGGCGCTCCTGCTGTCCCGCGAGGCGGGCGCCAACGTCCTCGCGGTGACGCGCGAGATCAGGTCCGAGGTCACGCGTCTCGCGGCAAGCCAGCTCGCCCCGCGCGGCCTGTCGATGCGCATCGTGTCCGATCAGGTCGACTACATCGAGGGGGCCCTCGCGCTCTTGCGCGACAACCTGCTCGTCGGGGCGGGCTTCACCTTCCTCGTGCTGCTCGTGGCGCTCCGAAGCTTCGGGGCCTCCCTCGTCGTCTCGCTCGCCATCCCCGTCTCGGTCGTCGGGACTGCGCTCGGCATGGCGCTGCTCGGGCGCAACATCAACCTCGTCTCGCTGTCGGGGACCGCCTTCGCGGTCGGGATGGTGGTCGACAACGCCATCGTCGTCATCGAGCACATCGACGCGCTGCGACGTCGGACCGCGACCGCCGCGGAGGCGGCCCTCGTCGCGACCCGCGAGGTGGCCCCAGCGCTCGTCGCCTCAACCGCCACGACCGCCGCCGTCTTCATCCCGGTGCTCGCGTGGGAGGACGAGGTCGGCGACCTGCTGCGCGACGTCTCGATCGCGATCGCGCTCGCGGTCTCGCTGTCGCTCGTCGTCGCCGTGACCCTCATCCCGACGCTCGGCGCGCGGCTGCTCAAGCCGCTGCCATCGGCGCCTCCCCCGCCACGTCCACCCATGATCGCGCGGATCGTGGCGGCCATCACGGGCCGTCCAATGCTTGCAACTGCAACGGTCATCCTGGGTCTCGGCGCCCCTGTCGCGGCTGGCTTCGCCCTCATGCCACCACTTGAGTATCTTCCGACAGGTAACCGCAACGTCGTCTTCGGGGTCGTGCTCCCGCCGCCTGGCACCTCGATCGACGAGGCGGCCGCGATCGGCCAGACGATCCAGGACCGCCTGACCCCGCACCTCGGGCAGGCCGTCGGCAACGCCCCCGCCATCGAGCGCACCTTCTTCTTCGGCGGCCCGGACTCGGCCTTCATGGGCGCTGTGGCAAGCGACCCGGCCCGCACGGACGATCTCGTCGGGCTCGTCCGGAAGGCGCAGTCCGGCCTGCCTGACGTCCTCGCCTTCGCGAGCAAGGCTGGCCTCTTCGACCGCCGCGCTGGCAGCGGGCGGGCCATCGAGGTGGACCTTCTCGGGCCCGATCAGGACGCCGCGCGGGCCTTCGGCGGACGCCTCATGGGGGCGCTGTCCGAGGCCATCCCGGGGGCCCAGATCCGCCCCATCCCCGGCCTCGACCCGGGGGCCCCCGAGCAGCGGGTCGAGCCGCGGCGCGACCGCCTCGCGGCCGCTGGGCTCACCCCGGACGACCTCGCCTTCCTCGTCGACGCCCATCTCGACGGCGCTGTCATCGCCGATCTGACGCGCCCAGGCACCCCGCGGCGCGACGTCCTGCTGCGGGCCCGCCCGTCGACGGGCCCCTCGCGCTCGGTCCTGCCAGAAGATCTCGCGGCGACGCCTGTCGCAACGCGGGCAGGCCTGACCTCACTCGGCGCGCTCGCGACCGTGACCCCGACGCTTGGACCGACAGTCCTCGCCCACATCGAGCGGAGCCGCGCGCTGACGCTCGCCGTGACGCCGCCAGCAGGTGAGGTGCTCGAGACGACGCTCGTCGCGACCCGCGCGGTCATCGACCGCCTGACCGCCGAGGGCGCTGTCCCGCCCGACCTGCGCATCCAGCTCGCGGGCAGCGCCGACAAGCTCGCCGCCGCAGTCTCACGCTTCGCCGATGTCCTGCTGCTCGCGCTCCTCATCACCTATCTGCTGCTCGCGGCCCTCTACGAGGACTGGCTGGCACCGATCGCGATCCTCGTGACCGTCCCGCTCGCTGGCACCGGCGGACTCATGGCGCTCGCCGCGGTCGACAGCTGGCTTGGCAAGCAGCCGCTCGACATGATGACCGCCCTCGGCTTCGTCATCCTCATCGGGACCGTCGTCAACAACGCCATCCTCATCGTCGACGGCGCCCTGAGCGGCCTCCGGGAAGGCCTCCCGCGGCCCGAAGCGGTCGCACGCGCCGTCTCGGGGCGCGTCAGGCCAATCCTCATGACGACCGCCACGACCATCGCCGGGCTCCTGCCGCTCGTCCTCTTCCCGGGCGATGGCTCGGAGCTCTACCGCGGCATTGGCGCGGTCGTCCTCGGCGGGTTGCTCTTCGCGACGGTGCTGACCCTCTTCGTGGTCCCCGCCGTCTTCACGGCGGTCGAAGGCCTCCGAGGCGTCTTCGTGCGCGGGCGCGCCACACGTTCACACTAAGAAACACTTCGCATTTCCTGCCACGACCTGCGCCCTCGGCTAAGGTGATCCGATGCCCTCGCCCAGCCCGGCGCGTCGCTTGCAGCGATTCCGACACCTCCAACGCCTCTGCGCGGACGGGCTGTCGACGTCGATCTCGGCGCTCGGCTTCCTCGGCGAGCGTCAGGCGAGCCTGCTCGCCGCGGGCCTCGCCTTCTTCGCGCTCATCTCGCTCGCGCCGTTTCTCGTGATCGCGGTCGGCGTCGGCGGCGCGATCTTTGGCACAGAGCTCGCGCAGGCCGAGCTGCGGGCGCGCATCGGCGACGACCTCGGCCCGCAGGTGACCGAGTTCATCGTCGGGCTGACAGATGGCGCAACAGACGCCCTCTCTTTGTCACTTGCGTCCATTTTTGGCCTGTCGCTGCTGTTCTGGTCGTCGATGCGCCTCTTCGCCGAGGTGCGCGGGGCGCTGCACACCATCTGGGGCCTGCCGCGGCCGGCCGCGGGTCTGGTGATGCCCGCGGGAGGCTTCAGCCTGAAGGCACTCGTCCTCGGCTTTCTGAAGACGCGTCTCCTCGCGGCCTCGGGGACCATCGGGCTCGGCGCGGTCTTCCTCGCCCTCCTCGCCTCCCGCCTCTTCCTCGCGCGACTGCTTGGCGATGGCGACGGCGACGGCAACCCGGAGGTGCCGTTCGGGCTGTGGTGGCTCATCGAGTATCTGGTGGCGCTGCTGACGCTCGCGCTCGTCGTCCACGGGCTCTACCGCTACCTGCCCGATGACGGCCCACGCGGACGGGCGCTCGCGATCGGCTCGGTCATCACAGCGTTCCTGCTCCTGCTCGGGCGCTCCGCGGTCGGGCTCTACGTCTCATTTGCGACCATCACGAGCGTCCACGGTGCCGCGGGCACGCTGATCGTCATCCTCATCTGGGCCTACTGGTCGGCCCTCGTGTTCCTATTCGGCGCCCGCATCACCTGGGCGCTGCGGCAGCGCTGGCATGGCCAGGACCCACCGCTTGAGGCCACACCGACGGGCTAGTTCACGAAGTCATGAACGGCGTGCGTCAAGCGGCCGCAGGTGTCCTCGACGACGACGTGCAGCCGCGCGGGCGTTTGCGGGGCCGCGAAACCGTCGACGAACAGGACAAGTCCCGTCTCGACGCGCCCGCCGCCAGCGTCCACCGCGAGCGGCAGCGCAGGCGTCCCATAGACGATGACCCGGCGCGCAGCCGGTCGCATGCAGCGCGTGGTGGCGTCATCATCGGCCGCCTCCCCGTCCATGGCGTCGCGACCCTCCACCACGTCGCCAGCCGCAGCAGCCGAGCCGTCATCAGCCCCGCCACCATCACCGCCGCCTGCATCAGGTCCGAGGCGAAGGTCGCCAGCGCCCGCGATGGCACAGGGGATGGTCTCGTCGAGCCGCAGGGACACACGCAGCCCGCGCACGCTCTCGCCCCCGTCGTAGGCGAGCCCGCCGATCGCATAGCCGACCTCGACGTGGCCTCCGCCCTGTGCACCCCAGAAGAACGGGAGGGGGCTCGTCGCCGCAAAGGTCGTGAAGCTGTCGCGACCCTCCCCGAGGACGACGGTCAGGGGGGCCGCGGGCGCGGGACAGCTCGGATCGCGCTCGAAGCGGGCGTTCGAGTCATCGGAGCAGCCAAGCGGATCCTGCCCGCAAGGATTGGCCACCTCCCAGCAGCCGCCGCCGCAACCCGATGCGACGAGCGGCAGGCACAGCGCGATGAGCGAGCTTTTCGGATGCATGGGGCGACGCTAACCGCAGCCGGCGATGCGTGGCAAGCGACGGCAGGCGCAGCGAGCCAGCGCTCGGGCCCGCGGCTCCGGCCCGCCGTCAGGGCTCGGCGCGGGTGCCACGCGAGGGGCCCTCGAGGTCGCTTGGAAGGCGCCCCGGCCCCCGCGGGACAAGGCCCTCGAAGGAGGCGCTCGTCCCGATCGCCATCGGCGGCGGT
>SYAK01000203.1 GCA_005788935.1 Pseudomonadota bacterium | reverse complement strand
GTCGAGGCGTCAACATAGGCGAGCCCGCGACGGATGAGGTCCTCGGCGAAGGCGTAGAAGCGCCCGAAGTAGTCCGAGGCGTAGAACATCTTGTCCTGCCATGAAAACCCGAGCCAGGCGACGTCGCGCTTGATGGCCTCGACGTACTCGGTCTCCTCCTTCGACGGGTTCGTGTCATCCATCCGCAGGTGGCAGACGCCGCCATACTGTTCGGCGAGGCCGAAATTGAGACAGATCGACTTCGCGTGTCCGATGTGTAGATACCCGTTCGGCTCGGGCGGAAAGCGGGTCACGACGTGGCCGTAGCGCCCCTCGGCGAGGTGGGTGTCGATGAGGGTGCGGATGAAGTGGGACGGTCGGGCGTCGCTGTGCTGCGTCATGGGTGAGCTCCGGTTGCGCCGGTGTTAGCCAAGATGGCGCGCGAAGGCAACGCGCGCGTGCGCGCCGCAGTTGCCGCGCCTGGCGCGACGGCGCTAAGCTCGGACCCCCGGGAGGTCGTGTGACGGAGCTCAAGGCTGGCGACATCATCGCGGCCCGCTATCGGGTCCGCGCCGTGCGTGCTGGCGGGGGTCTGGTCGCGTCGAGCCTGCGCCATGGCGTGGATGTCGTCCTCACTTTCCAGGAGGGCTGGACCGACGGCGAGCTCGGCCGTCAGGCCTTCGCCTCAGGCGCCTGCCGCCTGATAGCCCTCCGCCACGACCACCTCGTGACGCACCTCGACCACGGGTGGTGCGAGCGTCGCGGGCCGTTCCTCGTCACCGAGCACATCGGGACACCGCTGCCAGCCCGCGTCGTGACCCTCCCGATCCCGGTCCTCGGCCACATCGCGGCCCAGCTGTGTGCCGTTCTCGATGGGATGCACGATGCGGAGGTCTTTCATCACGGGCTGTCGTGGCGCGCGGTCGTCGTTGATCCGCGCCCCGACGATCCGTGGCGGGTGCGTCTGCGCGACCTGGGGCTCATCCCGCCAGTCGCCCCCGGAGAGGCCGGGATCCTCGCTGGGAACCCCGTGACGATGGCCCCGGAGGTCGTCGCGGGGCGACCCGCGGATGGGCGCGCCGACCAATACGGGCTCGCCGTCATGATCTGGGAGGCCCTCGAGGGCCGCCCGCCATTCGAGGCGGCGGACCTCTACGCGCTGCTGCGGCTGCACGTCAGCGCCCCGCTGCCGCCGCTCGAGGCTGGCCGCGACCGTGCACGTCAGGTCCCCGGCCTCGAGGCCATCCTGCGTCGCGCGCTCGCCAAGGACCCCGCCGATCGTCACGCGACGATGGCTGATTTTCACGCGGCCCTGTGCGGCGTTTGGGGCGTCACGCCGCGTCCGCGGGCCACCTGGCACCCGAGTGCTCCGCGACCTGCGGTCCCGGAGGCGCGGGTCGTCCGTGAGCGATCCCCGAGCGGCCCCGCCGCCGACGCGACCATTCGGGCCGCTGCGGGCGATCGTGGACGTCTCCCCGACGAGGCGCGCCCGCCGCCGAGCGGGCCCCTTCGGTCGCCAGCGCCCGCGGTCGACCTCGGAACTGCCGACTTCCCCGCGGTCGAATCCCTGGCCCGGGTCGACGCCCCTCGGCCCGAGCTCGCGACCTTGCTCGAGGCCGCTCCAGTTCTTCCGTCGCAGCGTCTGCCTCTGCCGCCCGCCGCCGCCGCGCCCGCGCCGGCTTCCGGTCCTCGCGGGCGCAACGCGTGGTCCCGGGCTCCGCGCTGGAGCCGCGTCGCGCTCGCCCTCGGCGTCGCCTGCTGGCTCGTCGCCGGCCTCATGACCCTCGTCCGCAGCTGAGCCTGCCGTCCGCGTCAACCGCCCAACCGCCGAGTCACCGATGACGACCTGCCCCGCCTTTGCCAACGCCCACTCCCATGCGTTCCAGCGGCGCCTGCGCGGACGCGTCCAGCGCGGGGCCGTCGCGGGCGGACCCGCGGACTCGTTCTGGACCTGGCGCGAGGGGATGTACGCCGTGGCGGCGGGCCTCGACGTCGAGGCCTTCGAGGCCGCCGCCCGCGAGACCTTCGCCGAGTGTCTCGAGGCTGGCTATACCGCGATTGGCGAGTTTCATTACCTTCATCACCCGCTCGGGACATCGGATGACGGCCACGCAGCCGCCGAGGCGTTGATGCGCGCCGCGCGACAGACAGGTATTCGGTTGCGTTTGCTTGTCACCGCGTACGCCCGCGGGGGCTTCGACCTCGCGCTCTCGGAGCGGCAGCGACGCTTCGAGACCCCGACCGTCGCGGGGCTCGCGTCGCTGCTCGACCGCCTCGAGGCGACCCGTCTCGCCTCCGACTCCGGACGCGTCGAACTCGGGGTGGCCATCCATTCGGTCCGCGCCGTGCCGCGTGGGTGGCTCGGCCCCCTCGCAGAGCTCGCCCGATCCCGCGGCCTTCCGCTCCACGTGCACGCCTCCGAGCAGCCCGCGGAGGTCGAGATGTGTCAGCGTCACGCGGGGATGACACCCGTCGCGCTCCTCGACGCCGAGGGCGTCCTTGGCCCCGATTGCGCGGTGGTGCACGCGACGTGGTGTGACGACGACGACCTCGCGCGCCTCGCTCGCCGTCAGGCGACCGTCGTCATCTGTCCGACGACCGAGGGTGACCTCGGCGACGGCTTCCCGCGGACGGACGCCATGTGGGACCGCGGCATCCCGATGGCCATCGGCAGCGACTCCCACGCGGTCATCGACCCGCTCGCCGAGCTGCGGACCCTCGAGACGCAGGCCCGCGCGAAGACCGGGCGCCGCTGCGTCCTGTCTGCCCCTGACGGTGACCTTGTCGCGCCGCTCCTCGCGATCGGCGGGACACATGGCCGCCGCGCTCTGGGCTTTGCCGCCGACGGTCACGGAGACGCGGTCACCTTCGACGACACGCGTCGCTTCCTCTCCGACTGCGCACCGGAAGATCGCCTTGCCGCGGTCCTGCTCGGCGGCGACCGCGGGCTCGTCGACGTGGTGCGCGTGGCGGGCGAGGTCCTCGTCGCGGGTGGGCGGCACCTCCACCTCGGGCCGCGGAGCGGCGGATGAGCCAGGGCCCGCTCGGGGTTGCCGCCGATCCCGCTTGTGCTGTGTCCCCCGCCTCGGGTACGAGCCCGCCATGACCACCGCGCTGCTCCACGATCGCCTCCGCATCGCCGAGAGCCTGGCCGAGGCGTCGATGTACGAGCTCGGGCGCGCGCTCGTCGCCGACACTGGACTTGGGCCCGCGGATATCCTGTGGGACGCGGATGAGGTGCTGTGGGACTGGGCGGTGCCGTTCGGGCGGCTCCTGACGGTCTCGCCGAAGGTCGTCTTCGGCAACTATGGTCACCGCGAGTGGATCGCGCTGAGACCTGGCATGATCGGTCTCCTCACGGGACTCCACGACGGGGCGCTCGTCGCGGGCCGCGACCCATGGATGCGCATCTGGACGGCGGGCTATCCCTGGCGGATCGCGCGCATCATGCGCGAGATCCCGGCGCTCGGCTTGTTGCTGGGCCCCGGGCCCGCGGGCCGCTCCGACTCGGAGGCGCTCGCGGCCCATCCGCGCCTCGTCGCGCGCGGCGACCTCGTGCGCGTCATCCTGCGCCTCCTCGACCCCGCCGAAGAGCCGACGGTCCTCGCAGAGCTGCCCGAGAATGTGCGGGGACTCGTGGCGCGCCAGATCCGCGAGCAACCCGGGCACGGCGGTTTCAAGCTGCCCGAGATCGCGGTCGTCGCGGGCAAGCACGAGGTCGCCTCGACCCGCATCCTCGTCGATGACACCCGGGCCAACCTCGACTGGTTCACCGCCTCGACCCCCGACGGACCGCCGCCGCGCACCGGCATCTGGGTCCGGAGCCCCACGCCCCGGGTCCTCTTCGGCAAGGTCCCGAACAGTCTCTGGTTTCGCCCGGATCGCTGGCTCGCCGCGCTCTCGCACGCGCTCGTCCCAGCGATCGGGTTGGCGCTCGCGCAGGCCGCCACGGCGTCGGGCGTCCTCGAGGCGACACCGATTGCGCATGACGCGGACGCGCTCGGTCGTCTTGGCTTTCCGGCCGAGGCCCGCTCCCCCACGGTCTTCGCGGTCGACATCCCGAACAGCGTCTTCTGGGATGAGTGGTTTGGGCCGATGAAGGCGGTCAAGCGCGCCTTCAAGGCCCGCAAGCGCGCCGCCCGCTGAGCTGCCCTCGACCTGTCAGGACAGGGCGCGCCGCAGCACCTGCCAGGTCCGTGACGCGTGCCCGGTAAGTGCGCCCGCAGCATCGAAATAGAGCTGTGCGCCATCGACCCATGTCGTCCCGCCGACCGTCAGGTCGTCCGCGAGCGTCGCGACCGACAGCGTGCGGTCGGGGCGCAGCGTCAGCGTCGTGCCGGCCTCGAACGTGAAGGCGCCGAAGGTCGCTGGGGCCCCGAGCGTCAGGTGTGACGGGCTCCCGTTCGGGTGGAACTCGAGATCCGTCCCGCCGAGCGCGGTCCACGCGCCCACCGCCACGGTCTCGACGAGGGTTGCGCGCTCGAGTTGGCCGCTCGCATGGAAGGTCACGATGGAGCCGCCTGCGCAGGGCACGCCGTCGATGAGGCAGGGGTCCTCGAGGCGCTGCGACCACGACACCAGGAGCCCGCCCGCGTCGAAGCGCAGCGTCGCCCCCGCCGGAAGCGCCTGTCCTTCGTGCTCGGCGGCCGCGCCGAGGACCGCGCCGAGGGTCCCGTCTTCGTTCCAGCTCAGCACGGTGCCCGCTGTGAAGACGATCCCGCGCTCGACATGGTCACGGGCGAGCGTCGCCTGTGCGAGTTCGGCGTCGGGGTGGAAGTGGACGAGCCCGGCCGCGCACGGGACCTCCTGGATGCGCTGCGCCTCGGGCAGGACGCAGAGCACCAGCTCGTTGGCAAGCCCGAGGAACACCTGGGTGCCAGCCTGCAGCTGGACCCCCTGGATGGAGCAGCTGATCCCGAGGGTCTGGGCGCGGGCGTGCGCGGTTTCGGCCATGACGGACTCCGGGGGGCGAGGGGCGCGTGGGTGTGACGGTGACGGTCGGGTCGCTCGGCCCTCTGGCGGCTACGCCTGGCGCTGCGTCGACCGCGTCGCGCTGACGACTCCCCCGACCCGGCGCGACCTTAGTCGTTTCCGACGCGCGTGCAAGCCTGCGGTCGCAATCATGAATCTTGATTCATATCAACCGGTTGTCTCACCACTCGCGGGCCCTTCCCCGGGCGCATCTTCCGAGGGCGCCTCGACGGGCGGCCCCTCCGCGTCCTCCTCGGCCTTCAAGAGTTCGCAATGAACGCTCTCGCCAGCCCCCTCGCAGCAGCGCTCGAATCGCACCTGCGCCTCCCCGCAGTTGGCCTCGAGGGCCTCGAGGCTCGTCGCCTCGTCGAGTTCGCCCGCCCCGGTGCAGCGGGTCGCCCGCAGGCTGCACACGAACAGCGCGGCGTTCTCCACCCGACACGGCGCGGCGAGATCTGCAAAGACCGCCACGCACTGGTCGACCTCCTCGGCCGTCGGTTCGGGCAGGGCCGGGCACGGCGAGCGCACGGCGCAGATCTCCGCGGCGTGCTCGGGCGGCCGGTCGGGGGACGTCGCGGGCGCGTCGGGGGTCGAGGCGCTGCAGGCCGTGAGAGCGAGGGCAAACACCAGGGGGGCGGCGTGGCGCGACATGGACATCCTCCGTTCGTGGGCGCTGGGACGGCCTCAAGCCTAACAGCTCACTCCGGCAAGTCGAGGAACCGAGATCCGCGCTGGCCTGCCTCAGGTCGACAAGTCCGCCTCCTCCGCGAGCCGCCACTGCCGGATACGGTCGCACCGGAACGAGCGCGCCTCTCCTGCGAGGTGGCACAGGGCGCGGAGGTAGGGGATCCCGCCCGAGGGGAAGAAGCCGAGCGGCGTCACCGGCCGCCAGACGGTGCCATGACTGCCGCCGCGGTAGCGGATGAGGATCGGTCGGACGCCGGCCACAGCGGCCTCGACCCCGGCGAGCTGTGGCGGGATGGCGACGTCGAACGTCTCGGGCTCCGGCCACGGCACCGGCTCCCGCAGGCCGAGCGCGCCGAGCTCCCCGACGCCCGCGAGCGTGACGCAGCGCGCAAACAGGTTGCGGGTGTGGAGGGCGTCCGCGAGGGCGCGGTGGTGGTCCCCGCCCGCGAGACCGAGGTGACTCACGAGCGCCTGAAGCGCATACCGACGGGCGTCCGGGACATGGCGTCGCGCCAGCTCGAGCGTGCAGAAGAAGGCGTTCGACAACGGGGTCAGCCCGTGGCGCGCACACTCGGTCGAGAGCCAGGCGAGGTCGGCCCGCACCTGATGGGCCACGATGACAGAACCCTCGAGAAAGGTTGCAAGATCAGGCCATACCTCGGGGAGTCGCGGGGCGTCTGCGAGCACCTCATCCGTGAGCCCGGTCAGCTCACGGATGACGCGGTTCAGCGGTCGCTCGGGGTTCAGCAGCGCATGAAATCGCGCCCCCGGGGTCACGTGTCCCTCCCGGCTCACGCGGAAGCGCACCGCCCCGACCTCGATGACGCGGTCATGGCCGAACGCGACCCCCGTCGCCTCGAGGTCGATGGCGGCGAAGGCGGTCTCGCCGATGAGCCCGCGCGGGGGAATGTGCATCACCTTCGGCGTGGTCATACGAACTCCGAACCTGCGTGAACGGCGTCAGCGGCCCGTGGCCCCTGCAGCGGCCGCCCCACCAGATCGCGCCCGCTTGGCCTGATAGACGCGGGCGAGGATCGTCGCGACGGCCTGGAAGAAATCCGCGGTGATCGGGTTGCCGACCTTGACGCGGTTGTAGAGGGCGCGGGCGAGCGCGCGGTGCTCGATGACCGGGACCCCGTGCTGCCGGGCGACCTTTCGGATGATGGCGGCGAGGTCGTCGGCCCCTTTGGCGACCACGACCGGTGCGTCATCCTTGCCAGGCCGGAAGCGGAGCGCGACGGCGTAGTGCGTTGGGTTGGTCAGCACGAAGTCCGCCTTCGGGACCTGCTGCATGATGCGGTTGACCGTCAGCTCACGCGCCTTCTGCTTGCGCTTGCTCTTGATCTCGGGCTTGCCCTCCTGATCCTCGTGCTCGCGCTTGACCTCCTCCTTCGTCATTTTCATCTGGGTCAGCAGCTCTCGCTTCTTGTAGATGAAGTCGATGACGCCGACGACGACCATCAGGCTCAGCGTCACGTAGACGAGGGTCCGCGTCGTTTCACCGAGCACGATGAAGAGGGACGCCATCGTGCCGAGGTTGAGACCCGCGATCGCCGGCATCGCCTCATCGAGGACGAGATAGACGGCAATCCCTGCGAAGCCGAGCTTCAGCAGCGCGAGCCCAGCCTTGGCGGCGGCCTTCTTCGGGTTGAAGAAGGCCGCCAGCTTCGGCAGCGGGTTCAGGCGGTTCAGCTTGAAACCCACGAGGCTGAAGTTGAAGTACATGCGGGTCTGGACCGCGAAGGCCCCGAACGTGGCGACCACCACGATCCCGAGGAACGTCAGCATCGGCCACAGCAGCTGCTCGGCGTGCGTCCGCATGACGTCGCCGAGTTGAAGGCCCTGACCACGCCCGTCCCCGACGTGTTCGAAGACGTAGGCGAGGCTGTCGATGAGGCCCTGGTAGATGGCGCCGCCGAACTGCATGAGCGCGATGAGGCCGACCGTCAACTGGACGATGTTGACGAGGTCCTTCGAGAGCCCGAGCGACCCCTGCTCACGGAACTTGCTGATCCGTTTACCTGTCGGGTCCTCTGTCTTCTCGTCCTTGTCGGGTCCGTCAGCCACGGCGCCCTCCCGCGAGGTCCTGCATCTGCAGCGGCAGCTCCTCGATCGCCTCGGCCATGTGCCCCACGATCGCGTCGCCACCGTACGCGAGGGCCGCGAGCCCGCCGAGGAGCAGCAAGGCCGCGCCGATGTTGAAGAGGTTGAACTCGGGCACCATCCGCATGACGAGGCCCTTCGACAGGTTGAAGATGAAGGCGACCGCGATGACGGGGGCCGACAGGATCACCGCCACGAGCATCGTCCGTCCGACCCCCTCGGAGAGGACCTCCGGACCGGGCAGCTCGAACGCGAGCGTCCCGACCGGGAAGGCGATGAAGTGCTCCATCATCGCCGTCAGCATGACCCGGTGCCCGTCCATCGCGATGAACGCCATCGCCGCGATGAGCCCGAAGAGGCGCCCCGTCGCGAGCGGATTTTCACCCGAGGCGCGATCGAAGAAGCTCGCCATCGACAGCCCCATGCTCGTCCCCGACAGGTCGCCTGCCATCTGGACGCCCGCGAGCACGAGGCGCACCGCGAACCCGAGGCCCGAGCCAAGCAGCACCTCGCGCGCGATGATCAGGAAGAGCTCGATGAGCGAGGTGTCGACGGGGATCGCGGGCAGTCCCAGGCCAAAGGACACGACCGCCGCGATCGACCCGAAGATGACGACCTTCATGCGACGCGGGACGTAGCCAGTCCCGAGCTCCGGGACGATCAGGAACATCGCCGCGACCCGCGCGAGGATCGCGAGCCCCCCGAAGACCATGGGGCCGACGAGCTCGAAGACCTGGAGCATCGACGCGGCGTCCACGGGGCCCTCCCTCTCTCGCATCGGCGCAGGACGCGCCGCGTGCCCCATCCTGCGCGCGCGCCCAGCTCAGCGCAAGGAGCGGACCCGGTCGCCCGGCGAAAGCACGTCGGTCAGGCGCACACCGTACTTGTCGTTGACGATCACGGCCTCGCCGCGCGCGACGAGCTGCCCGTTGACGCGAAGGTCGAGCGGCTCGCCCGCGAGCTTCTCGAGCTCGACCACGGAGCCGCGCGTCAGCTTGAGCAGGTCCGCGATGCGCATCCGGGTGCGGCCAAGCTCCACGGTGACCTGCAGCGGCACGTCGAGCAGGAACTCGACCGCGCGCGCAGACCTGCGATCGCCGCCCTCTTCGTGGGGTCCTTCGTGTGCGGTGGTGTCGGTCATCGGCGTGTCCCCTTCAGTCGTCGTTGCCACCCGCGAACAGCGGGCCGCGGCCACCCTCGGAGCCCGCAGCGCGGTCGTTCGCGGTCGGAGCCACCTCGTCGACGATGCTCACGGCGATGTTGCCGCGCCGCACCGTCGGGAGCGCCAGGAAACCCGGCACCCCTTCGAGCAGCAGCTCGAGGGGCTCCTCGGGGTCGGTGTCGAGGCGGACCACGTCGCCCACCTCAAGGCTCAGGAGCCGCTCGACGGTCAGCGTCGTCCGTCCGAGGATGGCGCTCAGGTCGATGCGGACAGGTTCGAGTCCGAGCCGCATCGAGTCCGCGCTCGACGCATTGGACGGTCCGCGCGGGCCCTGTGCGTGAAGCGACGAGGTACGCGAGAGGGCCGCCTCGAACTGGCCGAGGAACCCGGTCGGGATCGCGATCGCCAGCGTCCCGTTGACGGTCCCCCACTCGATGCGCACCCGCAGCTCCGCCATCATCTCCATCGGCTCGTAGATCGCCGCGAGGCGCGGGTCGGAGGCGGCCTGCTGCAGATCGAGCCCGACCTTGCCGATGTCGCTCCAGGCGGTCCGCATCGCCCGCGACATGACCGCGACGATGTGGCGCAGGACCCCGCGCTCGGACGGAGTGAAGCCGCGGACCGCGAAATCGCTCGGGACTGGTACGGCCGCGCCATCGCCCCCGAGCATCAGGTCCACGAAGTGCAACGCGAGCGCAGGCTCGAGCGAGATGATGGCCGTGCAGCCGATCCCGACGAAGTTCGCGAGCAGCAGCGCGACTGGCGGCTGCAGGCGGCCGTAGACCGACGCGAACTTGGAGTAGACGACGGGCTCCGAGAAAAAGACGCCTTCGGCGCCCACGGTCCGCCGGAACTCGCCAGCGAGCTCCTGGGCGAAGCGCTCGTGCGCGATCTGCAGTCCGGGCAACTCGTCGCCCCGCCGCGACCCGCCCGCGAAGAGGTCGTAGCGCAGCACGACCGGCTCGTGGACGCGCTGGCCCGCGCCAGTGACGCCGCCCTCGCCGCCGCGCGCGGGGTCCCGGTCCCGCAGGATCTCGGCGATCGCCGCCGACTCGTCATCGGTCAGCAGGATGTCGTCGGCCGAGAGAGATTGGGGGGGCCGGCTTGGCCGCGATCCGCCCTTCCCGGCCGACAGGCCTGCCGTCCCGGCAGACGGCTCCTCCGGCCTCGGACGGGCCTTGGGCCGTGAGTCCGGCATGGCGGCGGTCGTCAGCGCCGTGGCCTCCTCCTCCGTGAGGTGGAAGGCCTCCATTTCATCGCTGAACCCGGTCGGGGACTTGGTCGTCATACCTTCTCGTGTCGCTGCTGGTCTGGCTCCCGACGAGCGACCGCCACTGGAATGAAGGGTGTAGCAAAGGCCGCGGCGGTTGTCATGGAAACCGGCGAAAGTCTGTAGCGCCGCTTGGGCAGACGCCTTGCGAGCTCACGTCTCGCCGCCCGGGTCCGTCGAGGCGTCGGCCCCGTCGCCCTCCTGCTCGAGCCCGAGATGCCGCAGGCGCTTGAGCTTCTCGACGAGCGTCGTCCGATTGAGGCCGAGCAGATTCGCGGCGTGCGCCCGGTTCCCGCCCGTTCGCGACAGCGCCTCCCGGATGTAGTCCGACTCGAGGCGCTCGAGCGTCTCGCGCAGCGTGATGCCGCCCTCGGGCAGGCGCACCCGCAGCAGATCCTCTCCGACCGCGGCCCCGAGCTGCTCCGGGCTCGGCCCGTCCGCGCGGCGCACGCCGAGCTTGCGCCGGACGTCCTCCGCCTCGATGAGGCCCGACTCCTTGAGCACGAGGATCCCCTGGATCACGTTCTCGAGCTCGCGGACGTTGCCAGCCCACCCGTGGGCCTTCAGCTCCGCGAGGCCGCCCGTCGAGACCCCCGTCACCTCTGACAGGTTCGCGGCCCGGTGCTTCTCGAGGAAATGCTCGACGAGGGGCGCGATGTCCATCGGTCGCTCCCGCAGCGGTGGGAGGTCGATGCGCACGACGTCGAGCCGGAAGTAGAGGTCCTCGCGGAAGCGACCCTCCCGCACCGCGCGGGCCACATCCACGTTCGTGGCGGCCACGATGCGGGCGTTCGAGCGCTTCGCCGCCGCCCCACCGACGGGGTAAT
>SYAK01000202.1 GCA_005788935.1 Pseudomonadota bacterium | reverse complement strand
GTTGACCTCGAAGTGGTCGATGTCGGAGACCTGCATGCCAGCCTTCGCGAGGGCGCGCTCGGTCGCGGGGATCGGGCCGGTCAGCATGATGACCGGATCGCTGCCCGTCAGCGCCATCGACCGGATCCGCGCCCGCGGCCTGAGCCCGTTTCGCTCGCCCGCGGCCCGGTTGCCGACGAGGACCGCGGCCGCGCCGTCCACGATGCCCGAGGCGTTGCCCGCGTGGTGGACGTGGCGGATGCGCTCGACCTGCGGGTATTCGCGGCGTGTCAGCTCATCGAGGGCGAAGGTCGTCCCCATGGCCTCGAACGACGGCTTCAGTTTCGCGAGCGCCTCGAGCGTCGTGTCGGGGCGCAGCAGCTCGTCCCGGTCGAGCAGCACGCGCCCGTTCATGTCCCGGACCGGCACGACCGAGCGCGCGAAGCGACCCTGCTCCCATGCGACGCCAGCCCGCTGCTGCGACTGGACCGCGTACGCGTCGACGTCCGCCCGCGAAAAGCCGCGGAGCGTCGCGATGAGGTCGGCCGAGATGCCCTGGGGCACCGTGTGCAGCGCCAGAATCGTCGCCGGGTCGAGCAGCGCCCCGCCGTCCGCCCCCATCTCGACGCGTGACATCGACTCGACGCCGCCGGCCACGACGAGGTCGAAGAAGCCCGACGCCACCATGCAGGCCGCGTGGTTGACCGCCTCGAGCCCCGAGCCGCAGAAGCGGTTCAGCGTGACGCCTGGCACGTCGAGGTCGAAGCCCGCGAGCAGCGCGGCCGTCCGGGCGATGCACGCACCCTGTTCGCCTGTCTGCGTCACGCAGCCCATGACGACGTCATCGATGTCCTTGCTGTTCAAACGATTGCGTTCGGCCAGCGCGGTCAGCGTCGTCACGAGCAGGTCGACCGGCCGCGTCGTGTGCAGGCTTCCGTTCGCCTTGCCGCGCCCCCGCGGCGTTCGGACAGCGTCGAAGATCCAGGCGTCATTCATCGCGTCATCCTTGGCCGCTCGGGCCGCTCGCTCTCAGTACACACCCTTCCACGACGGATCCCACATCGCGAACTGCGCCGTCACCTGCGCGAGGTAGGCGGGCACCGACACGTAGTCCATGAGCTTCAGGCAGGCGCGGTTGGCGGCGCACGTGCAGGCCGAGTTGTCGGTCGCGTCGCAGCCGGCGCTGCCCTCGGTCAGGTTGCCCTGGTCATCGACGTGCGCGAGCGTCGGGTCGAAGCGGATGATGGGCTGCCCCGTCGTCGGGTTGCGCCGTGCGACTGGCCAGCGCGTGCCGTCGGGGCCAGTCACGTAATCCACCTCGAAGGCTTCGGGCATCAGGCTGTTGGCATATTCGAGCACGCGCGCCGCGATGCCCTTCTGAACCTCGCGCCCGAAGATCTCCTCGGTGCCCAGCGTGCGCGCGACGTAGATGCGCCCGAACGGGTTGTGGAACTCGCTGCGGTTGTCGACGCCCGGGCCGTCCTCGACACCGATCTCCCAGAGGCGCAACTGGTCGACCCACTGCTGCTTCTGGTTTTCGGGCAGGTAGATCATCGTCCACGCGATGAGAAACTTCTGCTGCTCCCAGCCGACCTGCGGGTCGAGGACCGCGACGTTCGCGGGGGCCTGCGCGTCGAACGGCGCCGAGTCGACGTCACCGTAGCGCGAACAGACCAGCGAGTTCGCGTTCGGGAAGCACACCTCGGGGCCGTCGGGGCGCCACCACGACGTCCAGCCGATGGGCGAGGTGGGGGCCTTGTCGGCGTCGACCTCAGGCATCCCGTTCGCCTTCGCCGCGAGGCGTGGCCCCTTCAGCCAGTCGTCGTTCGTCAGGTTGTTGGCGAGCCAGCGGCGGTAGCCGTCCGGGAACAGGTCGGCGATCGACACGCTGCGGTAGCGCGGATCCAGGAAGTCGCCGCGGGTCGAGCTGATGAAGTTGTCGACCGACTCGGTCAGCAGCATGGCTGACCAGGTCTTGTCGTAATAGCTGCCCGCATTCATCGTGTAGCTCGCGTTGTACTCGCCCTGATCCTCGGCGAGGCGGTTCTCGAGCGGGCGTCCGCCGAAGGCCACGTTCCCGAAGCGCCCCGTGCCGCCGTTTGGCACATTCACGCGCGTGGCGGTCGGTGTCCCCCAGGCGTCGTCGACCGAGCGGAGCACATCATCGCCCGCGGGGAAGTAGTGAGCACCCGATTGCGGGCGTGCGAGGAGGCGGGTGAAGTGGTCAAAGGCGATGCCGGCCGCGAGCACGCTGTCCGGGAACCAGAAGGGCGCCACCGATGGCCAGAACTGGTCGAAGTTCCAGCCCTCGTCCTGCGCCACGTAGGCGTAGATGTTCTTGATGAGCCCGAGGCCCTTGGCCGCGTCGCGCAGCTTCTCCTGGTAACGCCAGAGGCTGCGGAAGGCCGCGCCGCGCACGCTGAAGTCCTGACGATGCCGACGGAAGTTGTCGAAGATGTGCATCATCTCGTGCTGGGTAATCAGGAAATTGAACAGCTCGTAGGCGTCGGCGCCGTTGTCGTTGCGGTAGACCGACAGGTTGCCGAGGTCGGCCCAGTCGTCCGTCCCGAAGCCGTAGGGGACGCGTGTGCGCTTGCTCGCGTCGACCGACGGGCCGCCCGAGTAGTAGGCGCCGCCCTCGGCGCGCGTCGGTGCTCGCAGCGCGTCCCACTGGACGTAGTCGACTGGCTGGGTGGCACAGCGGGTCGGCGCGCCGTCGACCGAGACGATGCGTCCGTCGAAGACCGGGTCCCAGGCGCCGAGCGTCGCCTCGTCCCAGTGGCTCGGCTTGAACTTCAGAGGGTCGACGGGACGGCAGTCCCGAATGAGGTCGTAGTTCGCCTGCAGCTGCGAATAGTGGATCTCCGTGTCGCCGATCTGCGGCGCGAAGCCGAGGATGCCGCCGAAGTTGTCCATCTTCGCCTGCATGCCGGCGCCGCGCTGCGTGCCGGTGTTGTAGCTGTCGTCCGCGAAGACCGCGACCGCGTCTCCGTAGAACATGCGCGCCGCGGCGAAGTCATAGACGCCGAGCCCCTGCGTCTCCTGCGTCCCCTCGCCGGGGTACTCCATCACCGAGCTCTGCATGAACATCCACAGGAACTGCTCCTGCTCGTCGGGGGTCACCGGGTCGAAGTAGCGCGGCCCGACGCAGCCCTCGCCGGTCGCGTCGAGCGCCGCGCACGGGGTCTCGACAGCCCCGTTCTTCGTCCGCAGCTGCCAGTACTGCGGGCGGAAGTTGAAGGCGTCGGAGCTCGACACAAAGTTGTGTCGCATGCCGACCGAGTGCCCCATCTCGTGGATCATGACGCCCATGTGCACGCGCGCCGCGAGGAAGCGCCGCATCTTCTCGGCGCGCGCCTGCTGGACGGGCGCTGGATCCTCGGCGTTGAAGGCGCCAAACTTCTTCTGCAGCAGCGTCGCGAGGTCGACCATCGCCATCGGCGCGGGGGCCTCGTGCAACATGCATGCGCCGCGCTCGGCGAGGGCCTGCTCCTTCATGTTGAGGTAGCTGCGCTGGTGGCTCGGGTTCATCCCCCGCAGGGGGCTCGCCCCGTCGAGGACCGAACCCGCGAGCGGCAGCCCGCCGACGCCCGCGAGGTCCTGCATCATCGGGGTCAGCAGCGAGCTCTCGAGCGGCGTCCCGGCGAGGGCCTCGAGGCGCGCCGCGTAGGTCGGCGCCGAGCTCGACGGGGCCTTCACGTGGGCCCGGATACCCTTCAGCTGCGCCTTGACGTCGCTCACCCGCGCCGCGATCTCGGGTCGCACCTCATCCTTCGAGCGCGCCGCCCGCGCGGCCCCGCCAGGGACTCCCTCGGCCGGGAGGCGGGCCTTGCCGAAGGCGTCCATGTGGGACGAGAAGGCCGCGTCGCTCATGACGCCGAGGGCCCCCGACCCGCCCGCGGCCTTGGCCGCCCGCGCCCATTCCTGGACGTGGGTGCCGTCGGTCACGTCGGCGGCGCTCAGCTCGCCGCCGATGAAACGCGCCACGTCGACGACGTTCTGGCTCCAGCGGTCGGTGACCGAGGACCAGACGTTGATGCTGGCCGAGATCTTCTGGCCCGAGAGCGGGTCCTCGGCGTCGGTGTAGATGCCCCAGGGCGACTCGCTCTGCGGCTCCTGGATGACGTTGACCTGATGGTAGCGCAGGTCACCGCGGCGGACCCGCAGCGCGCTCCGGCAGACCTCCGCGTCGTCCGGGCCCCGGCAGTCGGCGGCCTTCACCCCCGCGGGGAGCCTCGGTCCACCACAGGCCGCCGGGTCGCCGGCCTCGACGGGCGAGTGGCACAGGACGACCATCTCGGCCATCTTGGCGCTCGCGATGACGCCCGGGCTGTAGCCGAGCTCTGCGCCGAGGCTGTCGGCGAGCGCCACGCAGGCGGCCTCGTCCCGGGCGAGTTCGCTCCGTGCGCGGCCCGCGCGGCAGTCGTCCACCTCGCGCGCGAGGTGGATCGCGTCGCTGTTCTCGTCGTCCTGACCGTACCACACCGGGAAGCGCTGGGCGCAGTCGGTGCCACCGGTTCGCTGGCACTCGGCATATCGTGCGACCATCACCGCCGAACGCAGCGCGACGTCCCACTCGTGGGCGGCCCAGTAGCTTCCCTCGAAGTAGTTCGGGTCGCCCGGCTCGGCATAATACCACGCGATGGGCACTTCCTTGCGTTGGGCGAAGGGGAGGGTGCACTTCTGGTTGAAGGTGTCGCAGCGCGAGCCAGCCCCGACCACCTGGCACTCGTCCGACGTGCCGTTCCGGTCGATGTCGCGGTTCGGATCGGAGCCGTGAGGCGTGGTCACGTCGGTGTTGCACGGGACCGCGCCGGCCATCGCGGCCGCGTCCTCGTAGAAGTGGCTGCGCTCCCAGATGTCGTAGCGCGAGATGAATCGGTGCCATTTGTCGTCGCTCATCCCGTAATTGCGGGCGAAACCGAAGCGGTCCTTCGTGAAGGGTCCGTACGCCTGGAAGCGCAGACCGTCCCAGTGGGCAGGCTCGAAGTCCGTGTCGACCACCTTGCGGAATGAATGCCGGATGGTCAGCTCCGCCGGATTGCACGAGCCAGCCGGCCACGAACCCGAGAGGAAATCGGCCTCGAGGAAGCAGGCGGGGAACGCGTCGATGCCCCAGTCGAACATCGACAGGTCGATCATCTGCGGCGTCGCGAAGGCCTTGGTCGTAATATCAAAATAGCCGTTGGTCGTATCAAAGTACGGAGCGTCCGGGTCATTCGGGTCGCTGATCCAGTAGCTCAGTGGCTCGTACGTCACGCCGCCGTAGACGCCGAGCATCGCGAGCGTGTCGAAGTCGTAGGTGTTCGTGGCGAGGTTCGCGGAAAAGTCGACGCGCATATAGGCGCGCTCGTACCACGGGCGGTCCGAGCTGTTCTCCTCGATGATGTTCATGCGCTCGCCCGTCGTCGGGTTGTACGAGCGGATGATGTCGAAGTGGCTCTGGATACGGAACATCGCCGCGATGACGCCGTCCTTGACCCCCTGGCCAGCGCCCTTGCCGTCCGAGTCCTCGATGCGCTCGTACGCGACACGCGCGACGAGGTGCTGCTCGGTGATCTGCCAGCGGATCCGGTTGAGCGGCTGGGCGTAGGTCGAGGTGAAGAGACCGTCCTGGGAGGCGCCGTAGCCCACGTCGACGAGCGTCCCCTGCATGTAGAACTCGGGGTCGTCCGAGGCCGCGAGGAGGTCGGTCCCGACGAAGAAGGTCTTGTCGAGCGCGTTCGGCTGCACGCGGTCGATGGGCGGGCGCTCCTCGGCGCAGGCGGCGAGCGCCAGGATTGCGGAGGCGAGCGTCAGGTGGAGGCGGAGTGCGGTCATGCGGGCACCTTCGGGAGAGCTTGGACGGAGAGGGCGAGTCGGGGTGGCCTCAGGGCTGGCCATCGTCGTGCAGCAGGCTCATCGCGCCCGCGATATCGAGGCGCAGTTCGAGGTAGAGCGTGCTGAAGCGATTGACGCCGAGGGCGTAGGGCGTGCTGTCGGGGGCGAGGGCCTGATGGAAGGCGGATGCGCCGATGCGAACCTCGAGGGGCGACCAGGGCAGGAACGAGACGCCGAGGTCGGTGTAGATGGCATGGCGCATGTCGGTGCCCGCTTGCGGCGCGAAGGACTCGCGCGGGTCCTCGAAGGAGGTCGGATAGAGCCACGAGACGAAGGCCGACAGGTCGAGCGAGACGAAGCACCAGGGCGTCAGGCCGAGCGAGAAGTCGAGGCCGTGCATCAGGCGGAAGCTCGTGTTGCGAAAGCCGGTGTTGATGAAGCGGTCGCACTCGGAGTTCGGGCCCGGCACGCAGTTCGGGATGACCGGCTCGGCATACTCGGCCGCCGTGGTGCGGTGAAAGAGCTTCGTCAGGCGGGCCGAGTAGCCGAAGGCCATGCCGCCCAGCACCTTTGGGAAGGCGCGTCCGATTCGCACCGACGGGCTGAGCGTGAACAGCATCGTGTCGCCCTGAGACGACTTGCTCGTGGGGAGCGTCACGCCGATCGAGCCGCTGACGGTCGCGCCGAGCCCCGGGATCTTGAGGAAGTCGCGTGCGATGAGGCTCGCGCGGAAGTCGCTCAGCGTGGCCTCGCGGCGCTCGCGGGTCCAGTCGCTGTTCGTCAGCTCGTGCGTGATGTCGAGGCTCGTCGCGAGGGAGAGGCTGTCGGTGAAGAAGAACCGCGGCGCGATCTCCACGTTGGACGCGACGTAGGGGTTCCACGTCAGCTCGGCCGAGCGGTCGAGCGAGAGCGCTGTCGCCATCGAGCGCACCGTGACCGTCGACAGGCGGAAGCGACGCAGGCTGTCGCGGGCCGCGTTCTTGTTCGCAATCATCGGCTCGGGGCGAGCGGCCTGCGCGGCCGGCGCCGCGAAAGAGACCAGGGCGAGCGCGAGTGCGATCGCGGCCTCGATGGGGCCGGTTCGACGTCGGGACGGGTGCACGCGGACCTCTGCGGGGGGTGAGGCGCGCCTCGTTGACGCGCCGCAATCTTCGGACACTAGCGCAGGCCCCGGTGTCACGCCAACCTCATTCTGGTCCGCGACGCGGACGCGGCCGCCAGAGGCCCGCCCGATCGCGAGCCAGCGATGGCTCCGGCCCTGCCCTGAACCCTCCTGAACCGTCGACGCTTGACGTGGGACGTTCCGCTCCGCACACTTTGCCGTGACGCGTGCCGCACGGCGTGCCGCGGCGGTCGCGCGACGGGCGCGGCCAAGCCTTCCGGGGCCAGAGCGCCAGGCCCCGCCGGAGAGTCGATGCGGAACAACCACCGAGCAGTCTGGCTCCTCGCCGCAGTCCTCGCAGCCGCCTGCGAGGTACCCGCGACCGGTCCGGACGACGCAGGGGCCGACGCGACGGTGGCGGACGCGGGGCCCGACGTCGACGCCGCGGGGCCGCTCGATACGGCCGCCGATGCGGACAGCGCCGGGCTTCAGGACACGCAGGACGTGCCTGAGGTCGCGGAGGTTCGCCCAGAGGTCGCTCCCACGGATGTCCCGCCCGAGACGGACGTCGCGGCCGACGCCGGGCCGGACCTCGACGCGGACGCAGGTGGACCCGCTGACACGGCCGAGGTGACGGCACCCGGGACGCCCGTCCTCAGCTCGGTCAGCGCCCGCCAGGTCGGCGCGCGGGGCGTCGATCTCCGCATCGCCGTGGCGGGTTCGGACTCCGACAAGAACACGCGTCTCCTGCGGGTCCGCCTCTTCAAGGGTGAAGAGCCCGCAAAGCTCTTCCGCGTCGAGGAGACGGGCGGCATGAGCCACGAGGGCGTCATGCCGTTCGACAGCCTCGGGGAGGTCTTCGGGCGGGCGACCTTCGCAGGCCTCGTGACGCTCCGCGGTCTGCTGAAGCCGGGGCCGCAGCTGCCGACGCGGCTCACCGTCGAGCTCATCGACTCCGCCGGTCTTGCGTCGGCCTCGATCGACACGCCGCTCCAGCTGCAGGACCTGATGGGGCTTGGCGAGACCTGCGACACCTTCTTCGTCGAGAACCGGTGCGAGCTGGGGCTCGTGTGCCGCAGCACCCGGTGCCAGCTCGGGCCGCCGCCGTATGTTTCGCGGATCTCGTACTTTGTCGATGCGGGCGGCGCGCGTATCCTGGTCGAGGGCGTCGACACCGACGACGACTTCGCCCAACTCGTCTTCACGTACATCGACCCCGACGGACAGCCCGTGATGGTCGACTGGGATGAGGACGGCGCGACCGAGACGGGCGAGGACCTGCGGGACGTCACGTATCTGCGCGGCGACGGCTCGTTCTACTACCGCATCGACGTGCCGGAGAGCTTC
>SYAK01000201.1 GCA_005788935.1 Pseudomonadota bacterium | reverse complement strand
GCCGAGCCGCGTCTTGGTCTGCCCCTCGAACTCGACGTTCTCCATGCGGATGTGGACGACGGCCATCAGGCCCTCGCGGATGTCGTTGCCCGAGAGGTTGTCCTTCTTCTTCCAGAGGCCGCTTTTCCGCGCGTAATCATTGAGGACGCGGGTGTGGGCGGCCTTGAAGCCGGTCTCGTGGGTGCCGCCCTCGCCAGTCCGGATGCAGTTGCAGAAGGAGGTCACGACGTCGCCGTAGCCGTCGTTGTACTGCAGGGCGACCTCGACCTCGACGCCCTGATGCTCGCCGCGGAACGAGAACGGCGGGTGCAGGACGTCGGCGTCGGCGTTGGCGTAGGCGACGAACTCCGCGAGCCCGCCTGGGAAGCTCCACGTCTCGTCGAAGGCGGGCGGCGACGCCTCACCCTCCTCGACGGGCGGCAGCTCGGCCTCGGCCCCGCGGGCGTCCTGGAGCCGGATGATGAGCCCGGGGTTCAGGTAGGCCAACTCACGCAGGCGCGAGGCGATGGTCTCGACGCTGTAGCGGGTCTTCGGGAAGATCTGGTGATCGGGCTTGAACCGGACCGAGGTCCCGGTGCGCCTGGACGTGCCGATGACGTCGAGGCCTGACTGCGGCACGCCGCGCGCAAAACGTGGCCGGTGCTTGTGACCATCGCGCTCGATGACGACCTCGAGCCACTCGGAGAGCGCGTTGACGACTGACGCGCCGACGCCGGGGAGGCCGCCCGAGACCTTGTAGCCGCCCGCGCCGAACTTGCCGCCCGCGTGAAGTTTTGTGAAGACCACCTCGGAGGTCGGGATGCCGAGCTCTGGGTGGCGACCTGTCGGGATGCCGCGCCCGTCGTCCGAGACGAAGACCACGTCGTCGGGCTCGAGGCGGACCACGATGCGGCGGCAGAAGCCAGCGAGCGCCTCGTCGACGGCGTTGTCGACGATCTCCTGCTCGAGGTGGTGAAGGCCGCGTGACGAGGTCGAGCCGCTGTACATGCCAGGCCGCACGCGGACGGGCTCGAGGCCCTCGAGCACCTGGATGTGCGCGTCGGAGTAGGCTTCAGGGGTCGCGGACATGGCGGACTCCTCGGGGGGTGATGGGCCGGGTCGGGGCGGGCTGGTTCAACGAGGCCGGGCTGCAGGGCGGGGCGGCGGGCCGGGGCTGCGATGGCCGAGGTGTGTAGGACGAAGGGGCGCGCATGGGAAGTTTACGAGGCGGCGGCTTGACGCCGAGGAGCGATGTTCTTACGATCGTGTGCATGCATCCTCACGCCATTCTTCACGATGTTCATGGGGACACCCAACGTCCTTCGCCCGAAGGCCTGGTGAAACCCGTAGCCCCCGAGCGGAGCGACCGCCATGTCGACCGGGTGTCGATAACCCTCGAGGCGCAGCTCGGCGCGGAGGTTCGGTCGGCCGCACAACGCGCAGACGTCAGCCTCTCCGCCTGGATAGCCGAGGCGGTGGCGGACCGCCTGCGGCATGAGGCGATGGGGCAGGCGCTCGCGCTGTGGCAGGCCGAAGACGGGCCCTTCACGCCGACCGAGCTGCTGCTCGCGGAGGAGACCCTGGCCGTCGGCGTCGCGCCGAGGCCCGCCATCCGGCGCCGGAGCGCCCGCGGATGAAGGTCGTGCTCGACGCGGGGGCGCTTGTCGCCATCGACCGGCGAGACCGGAAGATAGGCGCCCTCCTCGCCGGGCTCCACGCGCGGCGAGTGCCGTTTCACACGAGCGCAGCGGTCGTGGCGCAGGTCTGGCGCGACGGACGCATGCAGGCCCTGCTCGCGCGCGCCCTCGGAGGTGTGCGGGTCGTCGGGCTCGGGTCGGGCGATGCGCGGACGATCGGCGAGCTGCTGGGCCGCTCGGGGACGACCGATGTCGTGGACGCGCACGTGGCCCTCCTCGTCGAGGACGGCGACCGCCTGCTGACGAGCGACGTCGACGACTTGTCGCGGCTGCTCGCGGTGACAGGCAAGGCCGCGCAGGTCATCGCGGTTTAGGCGTGCGTTGGGCTTCAAGGGGCAGTGCTCCGTGGCGGGGGACGAACCTCAGGGTTTGGCTCAGGTGCCGGCGTAGAGCCCGCGCACCCACGTGAAGGTCTCCGCGTCGAGGTGCAGCTGGCTCGCGCGGGCGGCGGCCTCGACCTGGGCGAGGTTGCGTTGTCCGAGCAGGGCGCAGGCCCTCTGGGTGTCGTCGAGGACCGCGGCGACGAGCGCCCCGAGGACCGCATCGGGCTGGTCGGGGAAGCGGGCGCGAACGGCGGCGGCCGTCGATGCGAGGCGCGCGAGCAGGGCGGGGTCGCGGAAGCCGCTGTCTCCGTTCCGGAAGTCGCCCTGCGGGAAGGTGGTGGGCTCGGTGTACTTCCCGAGCAGCAGCCCGTGGCGGATCGGCGAGAAGAAGGCGAGCCCGCAGTCGTGCGTCTCGCACCAGGACGCGAGCCCGCTGCTGTGGAACGTGTCGTGCGTGACGTTGCGGTAGGGCTGCACGACGTCGGGGTCGACGCGGGCGATGACGCGCATGATGTTCGCGTCGTCCCAGTCCGAGAGTCCGATGAAGCGGATCTTGCCGGCGTCGCGGGCCTGCCTCAGCAGCGCGAGCGCGTCATCGAGGCGCGCGTCGCCCGGCCCGAAGCCGCAGTGATGCAGGTAGTAGAGGTCGATGACGTCGGTCCGCAGGCGCCTCAGCGAGTTCTCGAGCTCGCGCGCGACGAGGTCGGGGTGGAAGAAGCCGTCGAAGCCGCCCGTGTTCCAGCCGACCTTGGTGGCGAGGAAGACGCGATCGCGTCCGACCATCGGCCACATGCCGCCGATGAGCTCCTCGGAGCGGCCATTGCCGTAGACGTCGGCCGTGTCCCAGTGGTTGATCCCGAGCTCGGCGGCGCGGAGGAGCGCCTCGCAAGCGGTCGCGTCATCGTGGCCCGACCAGCCGATGTGTGCCTTGCCAGCCATGTTCTCGCCGCCGTAGGCCCAGGTGCCAAGCGAGATGCGGGAGACGCGAGCCTCGGTGCGGCCGAGGCGGATCTGCGGGATGGACGTGGACATCGGGACATCTCCGAGCGGGGGGGCTCAAGGAAGGTGCGAGAACCTGACAGGCGTCTCGTGCGTCGGTTCTCACTCGGTCGCGAGGCGCCATCGGGCAAACGCCGGGCGTTCGGCGCCTGCGCTGTCAACGAGTCCCTCGATGAGCGCGGTCCGGGTCGCGTCGGCCCGCGGCCCGAGGTCGCCGAGGTGGTCGCAAAAGTCCGTGTCACCGCTGCATGGGCAGGACGCCAGCGTCGCGGTCGGCCCGGCGTCGGCGTGGTGACGCCACGCGAAGAATGGCATGCTGGCCGCCTTCGAGGCCGCGATCGCGAGGTCGAGCCACCGAATCTGCTGCTCGGCGTCGCTTGGGAGGAAGGTGACGCAGGGGTTGCCGACGCGGGTCGCGAGGGGGACCGCCGGGAGGGCGGTGCCCAGCACGGCGGCGGCGCTCGCCCAGCCCGCGACCGCCGTCACCGCGCTAGAGAGGTAGGAGGCCGGGATCGGGGCTGTCGGCGCGTCAATGAGGACGGCCGCTGGGTAGCTTTCGAGGCCGACCAGATCGGGTGCCGAGGGGCCGGTGAGCGCCTCCGACCAGGCTGTGCCGAGGGCGGGCGCCCGGATCGCGAGGCAATCCGCGAGCGCGACCCCGGCGCAACGCCCAGGCCTGCGCGGGAGGCCGTGGAGGTCTTCCACATCAACGCCGACCGTCAGGGTCGGGACGACGAAGGGGGGAACGCCAGGTGGCTGTTCCGAGTCGGCGAGCGCGCGGACGCGGGCGATGGCGGCCCCGACGAAGGCCAGCGCGCTGCGCCAGGGTCCGTCACCGCACTGCGCCTCGAGGAGGTTCAGGCGGTGGCCGACGACCAGGTGGGCGGGACGGGCGCGGTTGGCGAGCCACGCGACGTAGCGCGCGAAGCGGTCGCGGAGGTCGTCGGGTCGCGTCTCGGTCGCCGGATCGAAGCACGGTCGGAAGGCCGAAGGGTCCACGATCAGGCGCCCGTTCGCCTCACGCGCCTCTGCGGCGAGTGTCCCGAAGTCCGGAGCGAGCGGTGACACCACGAGCGCGAAGGGGCGGCCGTCGGCCTGCAGCCTGGAAATGGCCGCGTCGATCGCGTCGAGCCACGGCGCGGGGGGCGCGTTCGGGGCATCGGAGGGGCCACCGAAGGCGTCCCAGGGGATCCCGAGGTGGTCAAGCGGAGCGAGGATCAGGGCCGCCTCCGGGTCCGCGCGCGAGACATCGAGCGTCTGCTGCGGCACCGCGGCGACGTCGTACCCCACGGCCCACGAGGCCGCTATCCATGGTGTCGGGGCGGGCGCTTCGGGGGTCGCCGGGTCACCGCAGGCTGCGAGTGCGAGGGCGCCACACAGCGGGGACAGGCGATTCAGGAGGGGACGCAGCATGGGTGGCTCCTTGGGGCCGGCACCGACGTGCATGGCGGACAGGGCTGGCGTGAATGGGGTCGGCGGGGCGATGCACGCGGACCGCCGAGGGCGCGAGCCTGTACGAACGCTCAGGTCTCGGTCAATCCCTTCCGCGCCGATTCCGGTCCGGGACGCGGGGGCTTGTCGCGCCGCGACCGGTGCTTACAGCGCGGCCCCATGGCCGAGCCCACGACGCAATCCCGGAAAGATGACCACCTCCGCATCGCGCTCGACGAGGCGGTCGAGGTGCGGTCCCCCGTGGGCTTTGAGGCGGTTCGGCTGTCGCACGAGGCGTTGCCCGAGCTCGATCTCGCGGACGTGGATCCGTCCGTGACCTTCCTCGGGCGCCGCCTCGCGTTTCCGCTGCTCGTCGGCAGCATGACGGGCGGGACCGAGCGGGCGGCCGAGTTGAACCGGAACCTCGCGCTCGGGGCCGCGCGCGCGGGGGTCGGCATGTTCCTCGGGTCGCAGCGCGTCATCCTCGAGCGGCCCGAAACCGCGGCCACCTTCGCGGTCCGCGACCACGCGCCCGACCTCCCGCTGCTCATCGGCAACATCGGCGCGGTTCAGCTCAACTACGGGGTCGACGTGCCTGCCCTCGAGCGTGTCGTGTCCTCGGTCGCGGCCGATGCCCTCGTCTTCCACCTGAATCCCGCTCAGGAGGCGGTGCAGCCCGAGGGCGACACGAATTTCGCCGGGCTCGCGGCGAAGATGAACACAGCCTCGCACGCGCTGTCCGTGCCGTGCGGCGTCAAGGAGGTCGGCAACGGCCTCTCGACGAGGACGCTCGGCAGGCTCGCGGCGGGGCGCTGGGCCTTCATCGAGAGCGCGGGCGCGGGCGGGACTTCGTGGACCCTCATCGAGGGGCGGCGGCGCCCGGGCACGACCACGGCCGAGCTCGGGGACGCGCTCGCGGACTGGGGGCTGCCGTCCGTGACGAGCCTGCTCGGCTGCGTCCGGGCCTTTCCCGGGACCCCGGTGGTCGCGTCGGGGGGACTCCGGACGGGGCTCGATCTCGCGAAGGCGCTCGCGCTTGGCTCGGCGGTCGCCGCGACGGCCCTGCCGCTGCTGAAGGCTGCGCACCACGGCGCAGATGCCGTGTATGACACGCTGATGCGGTTTCGCGACGTGCTCGTGCGGGTGATGTTCCTGACCGGGGCGCGCACGCCCGCCGAGCTGCGTCAGGTGCCGCGGGCCATTCATCCGTCGGCCGACCCGGACATGTGGGTGACGCCAGGCCGTTGACGTCGCGTCAGCCGGCCAGGCATCCCGGCCGTGTGCCGGGCCGAACGTCAGCGCGCGGCGCAGCGGCCCGGGCGCGGATCGCCTTCGCACCCTTCGAGGCCACAGGGGCAGACGTGCTCGCCCTCGCAGAACTCGGAGCGGTCGCAGTCCTCGTCCGTGTAGCAGAGGCCGCCGACGGCGGTGGCGGGGACGCAGACGCTGGTCGTGTCGAGGCTGCAACTCGAGCCGAGGCCGCCCGAGACGCAGCGGAGCCCGGGCTTGCAGCCCTTGTACGAGCTGCAGCACTCGCCGAGGTCGGCCCGCGGAGCGCAGAGTCCGGGGGTGTCGGGGTAGGCGCAGGTCGTGT
This sequence comes from Pseudomonadota bacterium, assembly GCA_005788935.1. Next base: position 4,072 of record SYAK01000201.1, on the reverse strand, counting down.
CGGGCGGGCAGATCTGGAGCCCCGCGCAGTATTCGCCGGTTTCGCAGGTCTCGTGGTTCCAGCATCGTCCTTCGACGCGCTCCTGGCAGGTGCCGCCGAACGGGCACGTCGTGACCGAGGAGCACGGGCTCAGGATGCACTCGACATCGCGCGCGCAGGCCATGAAGTCGCCGCAGTCGGTGTCGGCCTCGCAGAAGGTCGGCGCCTCGCACTGCCCGATGCGGTTGAAGAAGCAGCGTCCGTTGCAGCCGCAGATGACGACCTTCTGGCAGGCGAGCCCGTCGGGGCAGTCGTCGTAGTTCCAGCAGGTGCGGCCAGCGTCCGGGATCGGCACGCAGACCGCCGAGCCGCTCGGCGGGCAGGTCTGGCTGCTGTTCTGGTTGCGGCACTCGAGGCCGGGGCCGCACTCGCGGTGGCTGTTGCAGCAGTCCCACTTCCGGACCTTCGTGTCACAGATCCCGGGGCGGTTCGGCGCCTCGCAGCCGCCCTCGGTGAGGCAGACGACCTCGGCGCCGCAGCGGACGTTCGGGTTGCAGTCGTCCGAGGTCCAGCAGCCCTCGTCGTTCAGGGGGACGCAGACGCCTTCCTCGGGGCTGGCCTCTCCCGGGCAGAAGGCGCGGTCCGGGACGACGCACTTCAGCCCGGCCGGGCACTGCGAGCTGTCCGGGTTGCAGGCGATGACCTCGGTCCGGCAGGTGCCGGCGCGCGGCGCGCAGTCGGCCTCGTTGCAGTCGCAGAGCGTCGCTCCCTCGCAGACCCGCCCCGCGCCGCAGTGGCCGTCGACCCAGCAGCTGTTCGCCGCGACGTCCGGACGCGGGAGGCAGCCGCGACCCTCGACGCAGAGCTCGCCCGCGCCACAGTCGGCATCCGCGGAACAGCACGTGTTGTCGGGGCCTTCGCAACGTACCGGCGTTGACGGCAGCGCGCAGTTCGCGACGTCGCCAGCCCCTGGCGTGCAGGGGCAGGTGCTCGCGCCGCGGCAGGTCTCAGCGCCGCCGCAGTCGGCGTCGCGCCAACAACTGTCGCCTGCGGGCTCCGCGACGCAGCGTCCGTCGAGGCACTGCCCGTCCGGGCCGCATTCTGCGTCGAGGACGCAACAGACGCCTGGCAAGGCACACCACCCGGGTGTGCTCTCGCAGCCAGAGTCGCCGCAACCGCAGACCTTGGCGCCCTCGCAGGCACGCCCTGCGGCGCAGTCGCCATCGGCCCAGCAGCCGTCTCGCGGAGCGTCGAGGCAGCGCCCGCCTTCACAGCGCTGCCCCGCGGCGCAGTCCGTGTCCGCGTTGCAGCATCCCTCGGGCCAGGCGCAGCGCCCAGCCGTCGGTTCGCAGGTCTCGCCACAGGCACAGGTCACGGCGCCCGCGCAGATCTGCCCTGGGGCGCACTCTGCGGCGAGGTAGCAGGCGTCCTCGCCGCGCGCCACCGGGAGGCAGGCGCCCGCGTAGCAGGCTTCGGAGGTTGGGCAGATCCCCTGTGGACAGCAGCCGACGGCCCGCTCGGGCGCCGCGTCGGGGGTGGTGGCGTCGGGCGTCACGACCTCGGGTGCGGTGTCTGGCGATGTCGCGCTCTCTTCACCGCCGCAGGACGCGAGGAACAGCGTGGCGAAGGTGGCAAGGGCCTGGATGCGTCGGGCGCAAGCTGTCACGGCAGTCCTCCGGGACCGCGCGCGCCGGGAAGAACGGTTCCGAACGCGCGTCGGCGGGTTCTACGCCGAGTTCGGCGCCACCGGAAGCCCGTTCTCACCCGCGAACGCCGACGACGCGGCCAGCCTCGTTCTTGCGCCACGCGACGAGGCGCGCGCTCTCGAAGGCGAGGCCCATGACGGCGTCAACCTGGGGCAGGGCCTCGCGGGGACCGACGGGTTCGACGCGCTTCAGGCCGTTCTGGTCGATGACGACGCGCACGCGCTCGACGTGGCTCTCGCGGATCTTGGCGTCGCCGCGGGTAATCCGGAGGACGACGTTGATGTGGTAGACGCGGGCGCACGGGACGTCGACGGTCTCGAGCGTCGTCGGGTGGACGATGCGGTAGGTCTCGATGGGATCGTCCATGCGCTGACGCAAGCGCGCGAAATTCAATCGGATGATGTCGTTCAGGCCGTCCACCCCGACGAGCGCCTGCTGCAAGCCTTCCGAGGTCAGGATGACCTCCTTGCAGTAGCGGATCACCGACTCGGGGCGCCCGTGGCTCGCGATGCTCGAGGGGTGGTCGAAATGCCGTATCTCCTCGATTTCACGGTCGAGGTGGTGTGGGTCGGTGACGTTGATCCATTCGCGGGACTCGCCGATGACCTCGCGCGAGTCGGGTGAACGCACCTCGTTGACGAAGTCGGGGAATCGGCCCGCGAAGCGCTTGCCGAGGTAGCGCTTGCCCCAGTCCTTCAGACGGTCCTTGACGATGTAGGACAGCACGGCGATCGCGACGAAGGCGCCTGAAAACACGCCCCATTCGAGCTGGGCCCACATCGCGACGACGGCCGCGAAGAGCATCGCGATGGCGGCGGCGATGCCAGCGATGATGTCTTTCTGGACGGTGCCGCCCTCGGCGTGCTGGGTGTCAAGATAGAGAACCGACGAGACGATGCGCTTGAGGATGCGGCGCCGGCGCGGCAGGTCTTCGTTGGTGGCGCCCGGGATGGCGTAGGAGGCGTAGCCCCGGGAGCGACGATAGCGGTAGGTCGAGACGGCGGACTCGGCGAGGGCGCGCCGGACCGGGGCGAGGGGGTGGGCGTCGCGGGCGGGTCCGGAGGCGATGCGGCGGAGCAGTTCGTCGGCGGCGTGAACGAGGGCGGTGAGCGTCTCCTCGGCGTTGATGGCGATGTATTCGTCGACGGCGGCCCAGACCTCGCGGACGACCTGCGGGACGACCGCGTGATCGCAGCGACCAGCCGTCTCCTGGAAGCGGGCGTGGGCGCCAGCGAGGTGGTCGAGCATGACCTGGAGCGCTCGGGCGAGGTCGCGGGCCTGATGCACGATCTGCGGGTCGGGCAGGCGGGCGAGGGCGTCGAAGCGCTGCAGCAGCATGTGGCCCTCGTCGCGCATCGCCGTGCGGTAGATGCACCCGAGCAGCTTGAGCTGACGGACGAGCGGGGCGGTCTCGGTCGGGGTGGCGGCGAGCAGCAGGTCGAGGGCCTCGCGCACGGGCGAAAACCAGCGCTCCGCCCGGCCGGCATGGGCGAGGGCCTCGAGCGCGACCGTCGGGGTCTTGAGGCGGACGAAGGTCTGAGTGTCCTCGAGGAACGCGGACGCCGGGTAGCTCTGCACGTTGATACCGAGCGTCCGCGGCACGAAGATGAACGTCTCGACGAAGTAGCGCTGGCGTTTGACGCCGGGCTCCACGAGGTAGCTGAGCTTGAGCTCGAGCTGATTGTCGTCGTGTGCTTCGAGGCGAGGGTCGTTCACGTCTGGGGCCTCCGTCGGGGCTTGTGGCGCGTAACACGGGGCGCGGCGGTCGCATGTCACGCGTTCGTCACCGCATCGTCACACGATAGCGCCAGGACGCGCCGAATGCCAGAAACCTCGACGCGGCAGTACGCGGCAGAGTGACCAGGCCACGAGGTGCGGGGCTGTGACGGACCGGGGGCCAAGGACGGCCAGGGGCCGTTGGACAGCCAGCGCACGGGGCACGCTGGTCGGGGCGTCAGTCGTCCTTCGGGGCCGGGCCGCTCCAAGGCCGCGTGAAGACGAGCGAACTGTCGGTCGAGCTGGCGGCGTCGAGGCGATAACCGTGGAGGTCGAAGGTCCGCAGGTCACGCGGGTCGGTCAGGCGATGTTCGAGGATCCAGCGCGCCATGAGGCCGCGGGCGCGCTTGGCGAAGACCATCATCACCTGTGGCTTGCCGTCCTTGACCTCGGCAAACCGCGTCTCGACGACAGGCAGCGCGAGGGTCTTGCGGTCCACCGCCTTGAAGTACTCGCTCGACGCGAGGTTCACGATGACCGGATTGGCGTGCGTCAGCGCTGTCTTGCGGAGCACGCGCGCGATCTTGTCGCCCCAGAAGGCATAGAGGTTCGAGCCGCGGCTCGTCGCGAGCGCGGAGCCCATCTCGAGGCGATAGGGCTGCATCAGGTCG
>SYAK01000200.1 GCA_005788935.1 Pseudomonadota bacterium | reverse complement strand
CTCGTCGAAGGCCTTGTCGGCGCGCACCTTGACAGCCTCTCGCACCTGCTCGCTCAGCTGCTGCATCTGGTCGAGGCTGTCCTTGAAGGCCTGCACGTCGAGGACCATCAGCACGTAGAGGCTGCCGTCGGCCGCGGTCCACGAGTCCTCGAGGCGCGTGCCGGCGAGGTTGAGGTCCGTGATCTGCTTCGAGGTGTCCTCGACGTACTGCTCGGAGAAGCTGGCGTCGGCCTGCGTCGTGGCCGACTGGTAGTCCTTCAGCATCGCCTTGACGCGGACCTGCAGGCTGCGCGCGATCTCGGTCCGCCCGCGGCCCTGCGCGACGCTGCGCGCCATCGAGGCGCTCGTGATGGTCTTGTCAGCGATGCCGACGCCGCAGATGCGCCCCGAGGCGCTCGGGCAGCCGCGCCGCACCCAGTCGGGCGACCCGTCCGGCCCGCCGCCGCTCGAGGCGCAACCGCCACCGACCGCGCCCGCCAACACCACCGCCGCCGCTAGCCAACCCGTCGTCATCGCACGCATCCGAGACCTCCTGAGCGTCACTTCGCCCGCGCGCCCGGTCACGGGCTTCGCTCAGCGCCTACGGGGGAAGCCTAACCCAAAGGCGCGCCGCACGCAACGCCGAGGCGCGCCTCGTCCCCCTGACAGAGCGGGGCGAGGCCGTCTCCCGCCGGGGCTCGCGCGACGCGCCCCTCTCCTGGCGCACCCGCCTCCGGAGCGCCGTCGCACGGACGCCTGACACCGAAGTGCCACGGTTCCCAGCCAGGACCGGACGTTCACCGACTCGGACGCGCGCCCTCGCGGGCCAGGGCCCGATCAGGCCTCGGCTGGCTCGGAGGCGCTCACGACCGAGGCGAGCTTGCCGTCGAAGACGACGCCAAGCTCGTGGATGGGGTCGCAGCCGGCCTCTCGCAGGTTCGCCGCGTAGCGCTTGGCGCGCAGCTGGGCGAGCGCCCTCGCGAGGCCCTGCTCGACGGTCTCGCCGCGGCCGAGGACCTTGAACTCCATGACGACGCCAGGGCCTGGCCCCTGCCTCGGCCAGATCATCAGGTCTGGTCGCCCGAGCCCGGACTCCGGGTTGCTCTTGACGTGCCAGTCAGGGCCGAGGTGCAGCAGCAGCCCGAGGATGAAGGCGTGGTAGACGCTCTCGACCGGCACCGCGGGCGAGCCGGGCACGAGGTCGTGATAGCTGAGCGCGCGGACCATCACCTTGGTCAGCGCGTCGGCGAGGCGCTCGGTGTCGCCCGCGAGCAACGCACGAGAGACCTCGGTCAGCGGCCCGCCAGCCCGCGCGCTCGACCCCGCGAGCGGGAGGAACGTCTGCGTGAAGGCCGCCCGCACCTCGAGGTTCGGGATGCGCAGCCACGCGGCGACCCCGTCCTCCGACCAGCTCAGGCGCTCGGGCGTCAGGTAACCCGAGAAGCAGAGCAGCGGCCATAGGGCTCCAGGATCGCTGTAGAGGTCCTGCAGCGCGAGGTGGTCGGACAGCGGCACCTCGACCGCCTCGCCGGCCATGAGGCGGCGCAGCGCCTCGCCGTTCTTCGTCGAGGTACGCCGCATCAGGTCGCGCGCGAGGTCGTTGCCGCTCGTGCCGAGCCAGTAGGGGGCGCACGGCTGCGTCGGGGAGGTCATCCGCGCGATGATGGACCACGGGTTGTAGACCGTGACGCCGTTCAACCCACCGAAACGATAGCCGTTGTACCAGCGCCGCAGCTCGGGCATCACGTCTGGCAGGCCGGCGCGGGCGGCGAGCTCTTCGACCTCGGGCTCAAGGAAGCCGAAGCGGCTCGCCGAGCGGTCGTCGGTCAGCCCGATGGCGTCGAAGTTGTTGAGGCCGCTGAAGAGGCTCTCCTTCGCGACCCGCAGGATGCCGGTCACGACGCCCTTCCAGAGGTGGCCGTTGTCCTGCAGGCCGCCCGTCAGGAACCTGCGGAAGAAGCTCACCGCCTCGTCCCAGAAGCCGCCGAGCCACGCCGCGTGCAGCGGGCTGTCGTACTCGTCGATGAGGATGACCACGCGCGAGCCCGTCAGCAGGCCGAGCGTCGCGCTGAGGCGCTTCAGGAAGAAGGGGCGCCGCGACGGCGCGAGCAGCGCCTCGCGGTGGTCCGCGAGGCCTGGGTGGAGGCTGGTCAGGCGCTCGAGCTCGGTCTCGAAGAGGTCCCTCAGGCCCGCGCGCGTCTCTCTCCACGTGCGGCCACCGACGTCTCGGAAGGACAGCCAGATGACCGGGTAGCGCCGAAAATGCTGGCGATAGTCGCCCGGCAGCCGCCAGATCTCGGTGTCCTCGAAGACGTCGGTCACGTCCTCGGCGCCGCGCTCAAGGAAGTCCTTCAGCATCAGCATGTTCAGCGTCTTGCCGAAGCGCCTCGGCCGCGTGAACAGCGTCGTCTGCGCCCCGCCGTCGAGGACGTCCGCGATGAAGGCCGTCTTGTCGACGAAGGCGTAACCCTCGCGCCGAATCAGCCGATACTCCGACACACCCTTCGGGAACGCGCCGCCCTGCTTTCCAAGCACCGCCATGAGCGCGAGGATGCGTCACCGCGGCGCCCTAGGCAAGCACGGGTCCGGTTCGGCCCGGTTGGGCCACGTCGCGAGTCAAGGACGCCGCGGTGTCACGCTGCGCTGCGGAGATCAGACGGCGCACGTCCGGAGGCTGGTCGACGGGCAGCTGCAGGTGCGCAATTTATTACGCCCACGAGCCTTCAAGACGCGGACGAGTTGCGTGGCGGGACCGGAGGCTGGCGCCGAGGGCCGGGCGCGATGAATCGCGCCCCTACGGAAGGAATCGACTGCGAGTTCGGCGCGCGGCGCGGGGTTGGTCGACGCGGTGCTGCAGGTGCGCAATTCATTGCGCACGCGGACCTTCAAGACGCGGACGAGGTGCGTGGCGGGACGCGAGGCTGAAGCTGAGGGCCCGCGCCCGGCGCGCTTCGGGGGAGGCCCCGCCACCTGGCTGTCCAGAGGGCGGGGCCGCCTCGCTGGCTCGGGGGCGCTGGTCTCGACATGCACGGGCCGGGCTCTGTCGAGCGGCGGCGTCTGGCGGCGTCGTGAGCTGGCGACACGGAGACCGAGGTTGTCGTTGCGGTTGGCTGGCGCGTCCCTGTTCCGGTTCGCCGCCCGCGCGTTGCGGGCCTCGTTGTTCCAGCTGCCGCCCCGGTTCACCCGGTTCTCGCCGTACGGCCCCGGAGCCCCGTGGCGCCGTCTCCCCCTCGAGGGCGGTGGCGACGCCGCGGTCTCGTGTCTGCGTCAGCGCCCTCCCCGCGCCACCGGACGCGCCCGCTCGGCCGCCCGGCGCGCCAGCAGCCCTCGGCCCAGCGGCCCGGCATCTCCGAGCGCCGCCCAGCCGAGCAGGCTCGACGCCCGCAGCCCGGCGCGCGCCTCGTCGGCAGTCGCCGCGAGCTCGTCCTCGACCCCTGCGAGGCGCCTCCCGAGCCGCCGCTTGCGGTGCCGATCGAGGCGGATGCAGCCGGGCCACAGCCGAAAACCCAGAAACGGCACGCCGACCCCGACCGGGCCGCGGCGCGTCGCCTCGCGCTTGACCTCGAGCCCCCGCTCTGTCTCGAGCAGCCGGGTCGCGAGCGCCTCCACCGGCAGCAGCTGGGCGCGACTGCGGCCGACGAAGAGCAGGTCGTCCATGTAGCGCGTGTAGGCGACATCCGGAAACGCGCCTTCCATTGCGTGATCGAAGGCCGTCAGGTGGAAGTTCGCGAGGTGCTGGCTGGTCAGGTTGCCGATGGGCAGGCCCCGGCCAGGCGCCGAGCCGGGCGCGCCAGCGTCCACGACGCGGCGGATGAGGGCGCGCAGCCCCGGGTCCTCGACCACGGACTCCACCTCGCGCAGCAGCAGGGCGTGGTCGATGGTCTCGAAATAGCGGCGCACGTCGAGCTTGACGAAGTATTGCCCGGTCGCGACCGCCGCCCTCGCCCGCGCGAGCGCCGCCGCCGTGCCGCGCCCGACGCGGCAGGCGCACGACGCCTCGCTCGCCACGGCGTCGAGCAGCGGGCCTAT
>SYAK01000018.1 GCA_005788935.1 Pseudomonadota bacterium | reverse complement strand
TGGTCCTCGCCCCCGATGTGCCGACCCACACGCAGGTCACCGTCACCGGGCCGACGACCGCCCGGGTCGCCTGGCGCGCTCCCTTCGTCAGCGCCGACATCGGCGGGCACGCGGCGACGGGCTACCGCGTCTACGTCAGCGAGGACGGCTTCGCCTTCGACGACGGGACCGCGGTGGCCGGAACCTCGTTTGAGTTGCAAGGACTCGAGCCCGGCGTGCCCGTCTACGTGCGGGTCGCCGCCACCAACGCGGGCGGCGAGTCGAACCCGTCACCCGTGCTCGCGGCCGCGACGGGCTGTGGCAGCGCGGCCGACGGGCTGCTCGTCCACGGCTTCTATCGTCACGACGTCGGCCTCGCGTGGACCGAGAACCTCGCGGCCTACGGCCTCGGGACCGTCATCCGCATGCTGCCCGAGCGGATGAACCGGTATGACGCCGTGGTCGGTCAGGCGGGCTCGCTCGCGGCCTCGGGGCTCAGCTTCGACGGCGCCGAGGCGACCACGGTGGAGGCGGGCGACGCGGGCCTTGGCGGCTATGGGCTGCTCGTCTGGGCGCTCGGCGAGGAGTCGAGCGCGGATGAGACGTTCTCCGAGGCCGAGCAGGCGCGGATCACGGCGTGGCTCGGCGAGGGGCGGACGCTGGTCGTGTCGGGCTCCGAGCTCGGCTGGGACCTCGGCGCGAGCGGGAGTGCAGCCGACCAGGCCTTCCTCGCGTCCCTCGGGGTGGATTTCGCGAGCGATGACGCCGGAACCTATGCCCTCGAGACGCCAGAGGGCGGGCAGCTGACCCTCGACGACGGGACGCGCGGCCACTACGACGTCAACAGCCCCGATGTGCTCACCCCACGGGCGGGTGCGACGGTGGTGCTGCGCTACGCCGATGGTTCTGCTGCTGGCGTGGCATATCGCGATGCAGGAAAGGGATACCGGGCTGTCGTGTTCGGGGTCCCGCTCGAGGCCGTCGGGCCCGCGAGCGAGCGGGATGATCTCCTCGGCACCGTGCTCGCGGACGTCGACGTGGCGCGAATCCCCATCGACGGCTGCGGGTCGGAGGGCCCCGAGCCGTCGCCCGAGGCCGTCGCCGACGCGGCGCCAGGTCCCGATGCAGGACTCCTGGCCGATGCGGCGCAGGCTGCGGGTGAGGCTCGCGTGAACGGCGCACGGCGCGACCTGCGCGGCGCCATCACGCTGGTCGAGGGTGGCTGTTCGGCGGGCGGTGGTCTCGCGGGGCTCGCGTTTGGCCTGCTCGGCCTGGTCGGTCTCCTCGGACGCGTTCGCCCGAGGTGCCGCTGATGGGGCAGGGCGGTGCCGCGACGTCCGGTCTCGCCGAGCCCGTGCTCGGAGGCCTCGACGCGCTGCGCCGCGAACTGTGGCGGCTCGGGGCCCGGACGTCGCTCGGGCGGCGGTGTCTGCACGACAGGGCTGTGCGCCTGCAGGTCCTCGGTCTCGGCCACCTCGCCGCGAGCCTCGCGCTGACGCTGCTGGCACCTGTGTGGCTCTTGCTGCTCGGTCCGCTGCTGCTCGGGGTGCCGCATGTGGCGGCCGACGTTCGTTTCCTCGTCGTGCAGGCGCCGCTCCCGCGGGCCGTTCGCCTCGCCTTCATGGTGCCGCTTGTCGGGATGGTGCTGCACCGGGTCGTGAACTTCGCGGGCGGGCCCTTCAGCGCGGTCCTGGAGATCGGCCTCGGGCTCGGCGCTGCGGTGCTGCTGCTGCTGCTGTCGCCGCTGTCGTGGCCGCGAAGGCTCACAGGTGCGGGGCTCGCGCTCGGACTGCTGCTGTGGCTGTCTCCGCAGGCGGGGACGGCGCTCATCGTGTTCGCCCACCTGCACAACGCCATCGCAGCCACGGCCTGGTTCGTGCTCGCGGCCCGCTCGGGCGGCGGCCTGTGGCGCGTGTCCTCGGTCGCGCTGGTGTGGGTGGCCGTCGCGGCGGCCTTTCTGGGAGGGGCCTTCGACGGGGCCCTCATGGCGGGCCACGCCGACGTTGGCGGCCTGTCGCTCGGGCGCCTCGCCGGGGTCATGGCGCCAGGCCTCGATGGCGCGCTCGCGATGCGCCTCGTGGGCCTCTTTGCGTTCGCCCAGAGCTTTCACTACGTCGTCTGGCTGCGCCTCGTGCCGCAGGCCCTCGATCCGCGCCCGAACCCGCCGACCTTCGCGCGGACAGCGGCACGCCTGCGGGATGATCTCGGGCGAGCCGGGCTCGTGGCGCTCGTCGCGCTGTCGGTCGGGCTGCCGCTGCTCGCTGTCCTGTGGAACCCCGAGCAGGCACGCCACCTCTACCTCCTTGGCGCCGTCTTCCACGGTTGGCTCGAGCTTGGCGTCTTCCTCGCGATGGCCTGCGGTCTGCGCGGCTTTGCGGCGGGCGCCCGATGAGCCCGGATCTCGTCCTGCCGTGGCTCTCCGCCTTCCTCGTGACGCAGCTCGTCGAGGGGCCGATCTATGCGCTGTGGATGCGTCGGGATTTCCATCTCTTTCCGGCGCTGATCCGGTCCGCTGCGCTGCAGGTCACGACGCACCCGCTGCTGTGGCTCGTGTTCTTCGACCTGATGGCGGTCTTCGGCGGCTATGCGACGACGGTCATCGTCGCCGAGATCTGCGTCGTGGCGGTGGAGGGCGCGCTGCTCGCCTGGATGTAGCCCGCGGCGTCCTGGCGGCGGGCATATGCGGCGGCGCTGACCGCGAACGCGGTCTCGACCGTCGTGGGCCTCTTGCGCTGAGCCGGCGCCTGCGACAATCGGGTTCACGGATGAAACGTTTTGTTTCATGCCGGAAACAAGATGTTTCACCAAGGCCGGCGAGCGGCCGTCGGTCGCCGTCGGTCGCTGTCGGTCGAACGGCGCGTGACTTCGGGCGAGCGCCGGGGCAACGTCTCGCGCTGGAGGTCCCTGATGCCGCGTGCGCTCTTCCTCTTCGACATCGACGGCACGCTGCTTCAGGCCGAGGATCTCGGGCGCGCGGCCCTCGAGGCGGCCATGACGGAGGTCCTCGGTGACGCCTCGGGCCTCGCAGGCGTCGGCTTCGGCGGTCGCACCGATCTCGCCATCGTGCGGCTTGCGGCCGAGGCGCAGGGGCAGTTCGAGCTGCAAGAGGCGACCGTCCGCGCGGTGCTCGCGGCTTACGAGCGGCAGGTCATCCACACGCCTCGGACGCCTTGCACGGCCATTCCCGAGGCGGTCGCGGCGGTCCGCGCCCTGACCCCGGCCTTCGGGTCGCGGCTTGGCCTCGGGACAGGCAACGTGGCCTCGGTGGCTGCGCTGAAGATCGGTGACGTCGGGCTCTCGGGGGTCTTCGGCTTCGGCGGCTACGGCGATGACGCGGAGGACCGCGTGGAGCTGCTGCGGCTCGGCCTGTGGCGGGGGCTCGCCCACGCGGGGCTGTCCGAGACGGAGGCCCGGGCGATCGTCATCGGCGACACCCCGCGCGACATCGCTGCGGCCCGCGGGATGGGGGCGCTCGCGGTGGCGGTCGCGACGGGCTCGGCGACGATGCAAGCGCTCGCCGAGGCCGCGCCCGACCTGTTGCTCGAGGGTCTGTCGGGGGACGCGCTCGGGGCCTTCCTGGCGGCCCGCAGCCTCGCCTAGGCGACCAGACCCCTCAGGCGGGCCAACTCGGTCGGGGCGGCCTTGACCCGCAGGATTGTGCCGTCGTCGACCCAGCGCTCCTCGAGGACCCGGACCGACGCGTGGATCTGTCCGACGAGCGCCCCGCGGGCCCATGGGATCAGCAGCTCCGTCTCCTCGAAGCCGGCCTCGAAGAACGCCTGAAGGCGCCCGTGGAGGTCGGTGACGTCGTCGGGGCGGTGGGCGCTCAGCTGGACGGCGTCGGGAAACTCGGTGCGCAGGTGCAGGCGGTCCTCGTCGGAGACGGCGTCGATCTTGTTCAATACGAGCCAGCTCGGCGCCTTGTCGGCCTCGATTTCGCCAAGAACATCGCGCGTGACGCGCAGCTGCGTCCGGAAGTCCGGATCCGAGGCGTCGACGACATGCAGCAGCAGGGAAGCCTCGGCGGCCTCCTCGAGGCTGAGGTAGACGGGGATGGTGCGTCGTTCAGCCATCGGAGCCCACCTCCGTGTGCGTGATGGTCGCTGAGGCGAGGAAGCGTCGGGCTTCGGCGACGGTGATGTACAGCCTGCCGACGCCTTGGAAGCGGGTCCACCTGGGTCCCACGCCACGCTGGCGCCAGTCGCGGACGGTGCGCTGGGGTGTGCGGATGAGGTCGCAGAACTCTTCGAACAGGATCAGGTTGTTGTCGTCCCAGTCGTCGGGGATGCCGATGGGTGTCACCATCACGTCGCCTCTCGTCGTGGCCGTCGACGGATTCGAGGGCCTTCTCCCGGAAAAGCAACGGCCTGCTGTGCGGATCGGACATCCGCTGGCCATCCGTTGGTCATGCGATGGTCATCCGTGTCGAGGTCGGCGTCTCCGTAGTCACCTATGTCGTCGCTGGTCCCTCGAGCGATCACCCTTGGGGAAACCCGGATCAGCGACCGATCCCGCGGGACGGCGGCACGGTGGATGGGACCGGCGGGGTTGTGCGCCGCGGCCCGTCGCGCAGTGCCGCAGCCTGCAGTGCGGTCGCGGGTGAGGGCGCCGGTGTGGTTGCGGGTGGGGGCGTGTTCGGTCCATACCGGTCGATGTTTTCCGCGGCCCTCTGGGCGGCGTGGGCGGGTCCGAGGTCGGCACGGTCACGGCTGAAGACCTCAACCCACT
>SYAK01000017.1 GCA_005788935.1 Pseudomonadota bacterium | reverse complement strand
GATCGCGACCGTCGAGCTGCCGCCGAGCTGCGAGCCCGCGTCAAGACCTGACGCCGTGTGCCACGCCACGAAGCTGTGACCGGATTTGACCGGCGTGCAGAGGCTGCCGTAGGGCGCCCCGAAGGTCCGGCTCACCGACGTGCACGCATTGCCGCCGTTCGCGTCGAACGCGATCTGATACGTGTTCGCGAACCAGCGCGCGTAGACGGTGTGGTTCGACGCGGTCGTCACCGTCGTCGCGGCCGTCACCTTCTGCGACGGACTGGACGAGAGCGACAGGTACCACCCGTCGAAGGTGTGGCCCGCGCGCGACGGGATGCAGAGGGCGTTGCCAGCGGCCATCGCCCCGTACGGGCTGCCGAAGGTCACCGACTCGGGGGTGCCGCAGCCACCACCCGACTGAACGTCATACGTCACGGTGTACGTATTTGCGACGCACGCGCCGGTCGAGACGGTGTACCCGGTATTGCATGTCGCGCACGTCGTCTGGTCCGCGCACACGGCGCAGTTGGCGACCGGGCAGCCACCCTGACCGCCGCCGCCGCCGCTGCCGTAGACCGCGAACGGGTAGCTCGTGCCAGCCGGGATGGGCCCGCCTGGCACCACCGCGACACCGCCCACCGTGGCCCAGCCCTGGAAGCCGGACACGTCATCGAGGCCTGGGCAGAAGACGCTTGGCCACGTCGTCGCTCCCGCCGCGATCGCGACCGCTGGGCACGCGAAATCGGCATGCCCCACCGGGACGAGCCAGTTCGTGCCCGCTGGCAGCCAGCCCGCCGTGGCCGTGACGGCAGACTCGGGCGTCTGCTGGCAGCCCGGCACCGGCCTCCCGCTGTCGAGGCGGAAGCTGCCGAAGATCCACCACCCCGAGAGGACCTTGCCCGCGAGGACCGGATTTTCGGCCGTGGGCGGGAGGTAACCGCCGACGTCCTGACCCCGGTTCGCGAAGGCGACGCGGCTCGTGACGCCGTCGGGGAAGGCGCCGCCGTTCGCCTGGAAGGTGACGGCGATGCAGCCCGTGCAGCCGTTGCCATCCGGGGTGAGGCAGGGGTTCGTGCAGTCGAAGGCGCCCGAGCAGGCGTCGCAGCCATTGGCGCACGCCTTGCATGCCTGCTCGGAGACGCTGTAGTATTTGCCATCGTCGCAGACGCAAGCCCCGGCGTCGAGCGTCATGTCACCTGGGCAGCCCGCCGCGCACTGGTGACCGACGAGGTTGAACCCGACGCTGCACCCGGTGCAGTCGGTCGCCGACGCCTCGCAGGTCGCGCACGGCGACGCGCACGCCTCGCAGGCGCGGTCGGCGACGTCGAAGAAGTGCGTGGCGACGCACGTGAAGACTGGCTGCGTGGCGCCGCCACCCGGGCCGCTCAGGTAGCAGAGGCCGCCGCTGCAGGTCTGGCCCGCGGCGCAGTCGCCGTTGACGCATGGCTGCGGCACGGTCCCGGCCGGGGGCGAAAAGCACTGGCTCTGGAAGCAGTACTGGCCCGCCCCGCACGTGAACCCGCCGCATGCGACCCCGCCCTGACCCGCCGACGGCGGCGTCCCCGTGCCCATCGGCTGGCACGCCCCGCCGAGCGACATGTAGCCAGGCGCACACAGCGTGCACGCGGTCGAGCCCGTGCAGGACGCGCAGCCCGTCGGGCACTGGGCACAGGTGCCATTGCCGTTGAGGAAGCGCCCCGCGAGGCACTGGCACTCGGGACCCGACGAACCGTTGACGCGGCTGCTGCCAGCCGGGCACGCCTCGACGCAGGTGCCTTCGAAGAGGCTCCAGGCGGCCGTCTCGGCGCCCTCCGCGAAGGAGGCTGCCTCGCAGTCGGTGCAGACAGGCGACGCATTCCCGGGCTTGAGCTCGCACACCGTGCAACCCGCCGGGCACGCGGCGCACGTCTTCGTCGCCGGGTTGAACCACGTCGCGCCAGCGCAGCCGCACGCGGTCGTCCCCGCGACCACCGTCGTCCCCGCCGGGCAGGCCGCATCACAGGTGCCCGTGAAGGGGTTGCCGAAGGTCCCGGGGTCACATGCGCAGCTGCCGCTCGCGAGCGACGTGCCCGATGGACACCCACCGTTGGACAGCGCCACGCAGGCCCCCGAAGGATCCGACGCGAAGCCGTCCTTGCAGGCTGAGCAGACCCCTGGCGCCGCGCAGTCGAGGCAGTTCGCGGTGCAGGCGACGCAGGTGGCGCCGCTCTGGAAGGCTCCGTCCGCGCAGACGTACCCGTCCGGTGTCCAGACCGACCCGGCTGGGGGCGAGCTCAGGCAAAGCCCGCCAAAATAGGCCATGTCATTGGCGCACTGCCCGGCTGGGCAGAGCCCCGTCGTCGTGCAGGTGAGGCACCCGTCGCAGCCGCTCTGGCAGACGCCCCCCACGCACTCGTCCGTCGTGCAGTCCGCGTTCGCCTTGCAGATCTCGCCGCCGCCGCACGCGAGGCACGTCGGACCACCGCAGTCGATGTCTGTCTCGAGCCCGTTCCAGAGCCCGTCCGCACAGGTCGCGGCGGGGCACACGAACCCGTACGTCGACTCGCAAGCGCCCCCGCAGTCGGCCCCCGTCTCCGCCGAACCACCGTTGCGCATCCCATCGAAACAATTGGGTTTGTGGCAGAAGCCAGCCGCGGGACCCGCGACCGCGCAGTACTCGGTGCCGCTGCAGCCAGTCGTGCACGGGACCTTGGTGACCTTGAGGTCGAGGGTCGACTCGGCCCCCGCGAGCACCGCCTTGACGCGGAACGTCGTGACATTCGGCGTCTCGACCGCGTCTTGCGGGATGAAGGTCACCGACATCGTGCCAGCCCCGAAGGCGGGCGCCACGAAGCGCGCCGGGCAGCTCGTCGCGTCGCACGGCGTCCCGCTGCAGACGCCGTCCACGTCGAACGTCCCGTGGCAGGCCGTGTACGAGAACTGCGGGTCGGCGCGGTTCACCCCGGGCAGCGTCAGCACGAAGGCCTGCCCGACCGGGTAGGTCACCGTCAGGTCAGCGGGCGACGACGCGCCGAGCGTCAGGGGCCCAGGCGTCGGCACGGTCGGCTCTTGCACCTCCTCGCACGAGCGGTCGACGAGGTCGCGCGACGCCTCGGCGCCATCGAGGTCGAGGAAGCCGAGGTGGCCGTCATCGGGGTCGTTGTCCGCCTTGTCGACCTCGACCGTGCCCGCCTCGCGGTAGGTGTAGTCCACCAGATCCTTGATGCGGCGCGGGTTGTCGAGCGCGCCGTCACGCCGATCGTCGCCACAGTAGATGCTGTCGCCGCCCGGGTCGAAGGCCGCCCGGATCGTGTCCTTGCCGAGACCCGAGAAGTGGGTGTCGTCGCAGACCTGCCCGAAGGGGCAATAGCGGTCGAAGGTGCATGTGCCGCCTGGCGCGCACTGAAGGGCATCACAGGTCGTCGTCGGGTTGCCCGGTGTGTAGCACCCGAGGTCGCCGTTCATCTCGTCAAGGCCCGCGTCCCCACGCAGGGTGTCGTTGCCATACCCGCCAAAGAGCTTGTCGCTACCGGGCCCGCCAAACAGGACGTCGTTGCCAGGACCGCCGTGGACGTTGTCGTTGCCCTTCTCGCCGAGCACGTAATCGTTGCCGCCCCCCGCGAAGATCGTGTTCGCCGCCGGTGTACCCACGATGAAGTCGCCAAACGCCGTGCCCGTGATGGTCTCGAAGTCCGCGAGAACGAGGTCGCCCTCGACGACGCTCGCGACGAACGGGTTCGGCGTCTCGCCGCTCAGCCCCGCGACGCCCGGACGACCGCGACCCGTCGTGAAGCGGATGCTGCGGGCCCGCGACGCGTAGCTTATCCGGTCCCGGCCACTCCCGCCCGACAGGAAGTGCGCGCCGTTCATGACGAAACCCGCGTTCACGAGGTCGTCGCCGCCGTCGCCGTAGAGCGCCCCCTGCCCGTTCGCGAACAACGTGTCGGCCCCGAGGCGCCCGAAGATGATGGCGTAGTCGCAGCCCCCCGTCGCGACGTCGTTGCCAGCCCCCATGATGACGCGGCGGTTCGTGCCGCGCAGGATGTCACCCTCGGTCTCGCAGCCGTTGGCGGCCGTCAGCGGGTCGCACGTCGGGTCGACGAGACGCCCGTCGCCCATCCGCACGCCGCGCGCCTTGCTGCGGCACTTGCCGTCGTACCAGCGGCAGGTCGCATCCGCGGCGCAGGCCGTCGCGTCGTTCGGGGCACAAGCCGCCTCGACGGCGCCGAAGCCCGGGTCGGAGGCGTCCGCGACGGGGGTCCACACGGTCTTCGTCGGGTCCGCGTTCACCGTGCCCGACACCCTGCAACGCAGGTAGTTCGTGAAGCCGTCGCGCTCGAACGGGAGCCACGCGTCATCGACCGACACCCCCATCGCCACCGTCACGAGGCCGTAGTCAACCGTGTCGAGCAGATGCCCGCCGCCGTCGATGTAGTCGGCCCCGTCGTAGAGCCCCCCGTTGGCCGGCACGTCGTAGACCCGGATGGTGTCGGCATCCGCCTGACCGAGCAGGATGTCGTCCGCGAGACCGCCCGCGAGCACGTCCTTCCCGGGCCCGCCGCCGAACTCGACCGGGTTCGGGAACCCGCCGCCGACGCCGAACTCCTTCAATGGCATCAGGTTTCCGAGCGCCGAGAGGCTGTCGTTGCCGATGCTGCCGTACACGACCGCCAGCGCGGGCGCCTGACCCGACGTCCACGTCAGATCGGCCACCAGATCCGCGTTGTTCGCGAAGCCCGTCGCGCCAAGCGTCAGGCGGTCCGCCTTGCTCGAGCCGATGACCCCCAGGTTCCACGTCGACCCGCTGCCGACGTTGACCGTGACAGGCGCCACCGTCGCACCCGCAACGCTCTGCAAGAAGGCCCCGAGCTGGTAGTTCAGCACGACGTTCGCGCCCGAGAGGCCATTCGCGAGGTTGATCTCGACCCGCTTGAGGCTCGGCGTCAGCGTCGTGCTGAGGATCACGTGCGGACGCGTCACGTTGCGGCTGTCCTTGCACGCGACCCCAGGCTCCGTCTCGCACAGGATCGGGGCACCATTGGCCAGGATACGCCGCTGCCGGTCCACCACGTCCGTCGACAGCATCAGGGTGCCCGCCCCCGACTTCAGGTTGATCGTCAGCTTGCCCTGGTCGACACCCGTCGCCGTAAAGACCGCGTCGGACGTCGCGAGCG
>SYAK01000199.1 GCA_005788935.1 Pseudomonadota bacterium | reverse complement strand
CCGCAGGCCCGGCCAGAGCAGCTCGGCGTGCAGCTGCCACCCCCGCCGCCCGAGGTCACGCACTGTCCCGAGGCGTTGCAGGTCTGGTTCGGGCCGCAGGCACCACAGGTTCCCCCGCACCCGTCGGCCCCGCAGGCGCGGCCGGCACAGCTCGGCGTGCAGCTGCCGCCCGAGGTCTCGCACAGGCCGAAGACGGAGCAGGTCTCGTTCGGGCCGCACGCACCGCAGGAGCCGCCGCAGCCGTCGTTGCCGCACTCGACGCCCGCGCAGTCGGGGGTGCAGCCAGTTCCCCCGCCGCAGTTCATCGCCGGACCTCCGGCGGGGGCCGGAGTCGCCGCCGCGCTGCAGTTGAAGAAGCCGCCAGCGCTGTCCCAGCCGCAGAACGTCGGCGCTCCGCCTCCGCCGCCCGTGCAGCTCTCGGCCGCGCAGCTGTCCATCAGCGTCGTGGCCATCGTCGCGCAGAAGCTGTCCCACTCGAGGTCGCAGCAGTCCGAGTAGCCCCAGATCGAGATCTCGAAGTCGCAGACCTCGGCCTCGATGACCGGATCGCAGCAGCCCGCGTCGCCCGTCGGCGAGGGCTCGCAGCAGGAACCCGCGGCGCTGGCGGTGTTTGCCGAGCAGTCGATTTCGCACAGGTACTGGCCTTCGCACCACGAGACGACGCTCGACTCCGCGCAGCAGCCCGCATCCCCGCGCGCGTCCTCGCAGAGCCCGACCAGCGTCCCGTCGGTGCACTGGGCGCGGGCGCCCTCCGCCACGATGGCGAACAGGGCAAGGGCGGCCACGAGGGCGAGGGCGCTGCGACGGAACATGCGGGGCATCGGGACCTCGTCGGTCTGGCTGAGCTGCCTTGGGAGGTGGGGCCTGGGCGTGTACTGCGCCGGGACCTTCCATGATATTCAGCGTGTGGCCCCGGCGCCAACGAAAATCGCCAGCCTCCTCACCGAGGGTCGCCTCGGGCGGGCGAGCAGGGAATTCCGCACGTGACCGAAGTCGGGTTAGACTAGCACGCCATGGCCGTCACAGAACCCGAGCGCCCCGAGCCGAGCCGCCGCCCACGTCGTCCCCTGCGGCTGCTGGCCTGGACGCTCCTTGCGTGCGGAGGTCTCGCGATCGCTGGCTTCGCAGGTCTCGCGTGGGCCGAGCGCGAGGTCGCGCGCCGCGTCGTCGAGGTCGCGTCCCGCCGCGGGCTGACGGTGACCGTCGGCGATGTGACGGTCCCGCTTCTTGGCGGGATCGCGCTCTCGGATGTCACGGTCGCGACGGGCGGGACGACGCTCGCCACGCTGCCGCGGATCGAGACGGACCTCGACCTCGTCGCGGTCGCGCGGGGCGCGCGTCGGCCTGAGCGGATGCGCCTCGTGGGCGGGTCGGTCATCGCGGTGCTCGCGGGCGATGGTGTCCGTGGCTGGTCCGAGGTTCTCACCCGACAGGCGGCCGAGCCGGTCGACTCCGAGGGAGGCGATGGCGAGGCGCAGCCGGTCGCGGTCGATCTGACGAACGTGACGGTGTGGCTCGAGGGCGGCATCGCATCCCCCGCGCTCGCATCCGCGCTCGCGAAGGCCGGGCTCGAGGGGCTGGGTGCGGAGCGCGGAGGCGTCAGCTTCGGGGAGGCTGTGTCGGCTGTCGTCACGGGGACGATCGCGCGAGACGAGGCGCGAAAGGTGTCTGGCTCGCTCGCGGCGACGCTACGGCAGGGGCCGCGGGAGGCGTCGCTCGCGCTTCGGGTGGCGCCGACCGAGATCGCCGTCGAGGTCGCCGCGGGGGCCCCCGCGCTCGCATTGCGCGTCGGGGGCGGTCAGGCTGCGCTCGAGCTCGGGTCCGTCTCGATCGGGTGGGAGGACGGGGAGGCCGGGCGGACCCTGCGAGGCCACGTCGCGAGCGTCGCCGTCGAGCTCGGAGGGCGGCGGGTCGGTCTCGCGGACGCTTTGGTCGTCATGCACGCCGGGGCCCCCCAGCGGGTCGATCTGTCCATCGGCGGCTTCGAGGCTCAGCTCGGCAGCGTCGGCCCTCTCGGTGGGATCGAGGCCCGCATCGGGTCGGTTCGCGTGACCCTCGTCGACCCGCTCGGGCGCCTCGCAGACGGTGACCCGCTCGGTGCCGTGTCAGGTCTGAGCATCGAGGGCCCCGAGCTCCGGATTTTGCTGCCGGGCGCGAGCCCGTCGGATGTTGCGTCGGGGTTGCCCGAGGCCGAGGTTCTCGACGGCACCGAGCGCCCGGCCGAGGTCGACGAGCCCCCCGAGCGCCCGGGCGACGTCGAGCGCCCGGGACGTTCGCCGCCCCGCCCCGAGGCGGCGCGTGACACGCGTGGAACCTTTGCGTGGGTCGACGCCGCGTTTGAGCGCATGTCGGACGTCGAGGCCCGCCTGAAGGGCCACCTCGAGGCCCGCATGCCGCTCGTGCGCCGAATCGCGGCCCTTGGGCCAAGCGTCGGAGGCGCCCGTGTCCTGCTGCGCGACGCGACTGGCGCCGAGGTCCTGTCGCTCGTCGTCGGCAGTCTGCGCCTCGTGGCGGAAGCGGACGGGGCGCTCCGAGGAAGCTTCTCGGCGGAGGTCCGGCGCGGCTCGGCCGAGGCCGCGCATGTCGGCGTGGATCTCGCCATCACCGGGGCTGGCCGACTTGACGCGGCGCGGCTGAGATTGAAGGGGACCGAGGTCGCGGGCCGCGTCGCAGCCCTCGTCCCGCAGCTGCGCGTCGAGCCCGAGACGGCGGTTGATCTCGACGTCACCTGGACCCCGCCGCCCGCCGCGGGCAGCCCGCATCACGTGGTCGGGACCTTCGCCTTCAGCGAGCTGACGTTTCATCACTGGCGCATCAGCGACAGCGACATCGCCGACCTGCAGGGCACCATCGACTTCGAGGCCGTGATGGACCCGGACAGACGTCACCTCGTGCTCAACCTGCCGACCGTCGCGGTCGGTGAGGCGACCCTCGAAGGCCAGGTCGACATCCGCAAGCGCGCAGGGGACAAGCCCGCCTTCCGCTTTCGCCTCGCGATGCCGAACCAGGATTGCGGCGCGGCCGCGCGCGCCATCCCGAGGAGCCTGCTGCCGAACCTGTCGACCCTCGCGCTGCGCGGCGAGGCCACGTTCGACGCCCGCCTCGACGTCGACCTCGCCCGCCCGCGCGAGCTCAAGTTGAACGTCGAGGGTGACCTCGCGCGGTGCGAGGTCCTGTCGCTCGGGCCGGGCATCGACCCGCTCGATTTGCGAGGCGACTATCTCCACCACCCGCGCGAGCCCGAGCGCGGGGAGCTCGCCCACATCGCCGTCGGCCCGGGCACCGCGTCCTGGATCCCGTCAGAGGAAGTCCCGCGTCACGCCAAGCTCGCGGCCGAGGTCACCGAGGACCGCGCCTGGCGCGAGCACAAGGGCGTCCAGTGGGGGCTCGTGGCGGCGGCGCTCAAGCTCGATCTCGAGCACGGTCGCTTCGTCTATGGTGGCAGCACCATCACGCAGCAGCTCGTGAAAAACATCTATCTCACACGAAAAAAGAACCTCGGGCGGAAGTTCGAGGAGGCCATCATCGCGTGGCAGATGGAGCGCGTCCTGACCAAGGACGAGATCATGACCCTCTACGTCAACTGCATCGAATACGGGCCCGACCTCTACGGCATCAAGGCCGCCGCGAAGCACTACTTCGGCAAGCGCCCTCACGAGCTCGACCCGCTCGAGTCCGCCTTCATCATGGGGCTGAAGCCCTATCCAAAAGCGGGTTATCGGCAATGGCATCTCGGGACGCTCGACCCGTGGTGGGTCAAGCGCGTGAGCCACGTGCTGCGTTTGATGTCGCGCTATGGCGGGCCAGAGCTGACCCCCGAGATCGCCGAGAGCTACGCGCCATTCCAGCCGAACTTCCGACGCCCCGGGCAGTCCCGCCCGACTCCGCGCCCTGGCTACCCGACGTACCCCGCCGACGGCGGTCCCGCGCCGACGCCGTCCGAGGAGGCCGCTCCAGCGAACGAGGCCGGAGGCCCGACGCCCCCGCCCGAGGCCGCACCTTGAGCGAGGTCCGCCGTCGCTTCCGCTTCGCCCCGACGCCTTCGCGCCCCCTGCATCCGGGCAGCGCCCTCGCGGCGCTCTTCGGCTGGTCGGCGGCGCGGCTCGCGGGCGGCGTGTTCATCCTGCGG
>SYAK01000198.1 GCA_005788935.1 Pseudomonadota bacterium | reverse complement strand
TCTCGCTATCGTGGCGGTCGATCTCGCCGACAACACGGCCGCGATGACGCCGGCCTATCAGTATTCGGACTCGTGGACCTCGTTTGTCGACGCGGACGCTCGCGGGCTGCAACAGGCTGACACGGTTCAGGTCCTTCTCGGGCAGCGCTTCTTCGACGACGGCGCCCCCGCCGCCGCGGGTGCGATCGATGACCTCGCGGACCTTGTGGCGCTTGCACTGACCGACCTCATCGATGTCCAGACGCTCGTCGAACAGCTGCTCGTGGGTCTCGCGCTGCCTCCGCTCCCGATCGCGGACGTCGCGCTGCCGTTGAACCTCGGGCTCGCGACGCTCAACACGCGCGTCTCGGGTGATCTCGTCGTGTCGCTGTCGGCGGCCGATACGACCGGAACGGGCTCGGTGGCGGCTGTCATCGACAGCCGCGAGGGCGGGCTCGACCTCGACCTCATCGTCGGGGGACAGGCCGAGCCAGCGCTCGCCATCGACCTCGTGCTGACGTTGTCGGCCGAGTTGGACCTGACGGGCGAGGGGTGCAGTCTGCTCGGCTGTGACCCGCTTCCGCCGAGCCAGGCCACGCTGACCGCGTCGACGACGCTCCGCCTCTCGATGGAGACGCTGTCGGTCGAGGTCGCGACGGACATCGCGAAGGCGCCCGGGCAGCCGGCCAGCGTCGCCGTGACGCGCCTCGAGACCGCGCTGTCGCCGCTCCGACTCGCCCCCCTCGAGCCTCTGACGGCCACGCTGACGATCCCGAACCTGCCGATCCTTGGAACACAAACGATCCCGATCCCGCTCGCGAGCTTCATCGACACGGCCGGCCTCACCGCGCTCATCGACGGCATCATCGGACCGCTGTCCTCGGGGGTGCTCAACGCGATCCCGGGCGTCGTGAACCCCATCATTCAGGCGACGGTCGGGCCGCTCGTCGAGGGGGTGCTCGGGTTGCTCGTGCTCGACACGACCGTCCCGCTGCCCTCGCTGTCGGGCGGTGCTGGGGCCGAACTGGGGCTGTCGACCGAGCTCTCCACCATCGCCTTCACCGACGACGGCGGGACCATCGCGCTCGGGACGGGCCTTCACACGCGACGGCAGGTGGCGCGCGACCCCCTCGGCGCCATCGGGCGAGGCGACTGTGTCGGGGCCTCCGAGGCCGACTTCAGTTGGGGCTGGGACCCGTCTGTCGGCATCGGGCTGTCCCTTGACCTTGGGAACTCGGCGCTCTTCTCGGTGTGGTGGGGCGGGCTTCTCAACGGGCCCCTCGATCTCGGCGCGCTCGGCGGCGGTGGTGGTGGCTTCGGCGGCCTGCCCCTCGGAGGCCTCGCTCTGACGCTCGATTGGCTCATCCCGCCGATCCTGAACGACTGCGACCCCGAGCGCGGCTTCGTCGAGATCGGCGACCTCGCGGTGACGCTCACCGCCGACGCGCTCGGTTCGCCCATCTCCGCGTCGCTGTTCGCGGACCTGCGTCTCAGCGTCACCTACGAAACTCGCGCCGACGGTCTCTACATCGTGCTCGGCGAGGTCCTCGACAGCGAGTTCGAGGTAATGGCGCTCGACGACGGGGCGCTTGGCGATGTCTTCGACCTGCGCTCGCTCATCGTCGACGCGCTGCCAGGCCTGCTCGGAGGCTTCCTGTCGGGGCAGGCCCTCGGGCCCATCGCGCTGCCGCCGACCGACCTGTCCACCATCCTGCCCACCCTGCCAGCGGGCACGACGCTCGGTCTCGGCGCGCTCCGCGCGAGCACGCAGCAGGGCTTCCTCGTCGTCGGAGGCGATCTCGAATGATGCGCATGGCATGGCCCGTCGGCCTCTCGCTCGCTCTGTCCTTGCCGTCCTGTGACGGCGCCGAGGCCCCGGACGTCGCGCCGACCGACGTGGTGACCGGTGTGGAGACCGGCGTGGACGCAGGGCCAGCCGCGGACGCACCCGCGGGACAGGGAACGGCACCCGCCTGCCGCGACCTGCCGCCCGGACGCCCGCTGACGCCCGGACTCTGGGCGAGCCGCCAGCGCATCACAGGGCTCGTCGGACTGCCCCCGACCGGCACGCTGACCCCCGTCACGACGACGCTCCTCGTGCTGCACGATGTCGTCGAGGACCGTGGCGAGACCCGCGTCACCCATCGCACCTGCAGCCTCTCGCAGCCCAGGATGAGCGGCGTCGAGACGGTGTTCCGCCCCGAGTTCGTCGCGGGCGTGCCGCGCAACACCGTGACCGCGACGATTGATGGGGATCGCGTCACCTTCCCGCGGGATCGCGTCATCCTGGGGGCGGAGCTCGCCGAGCCCGACACCGACGCGCTGCCCAAAGCCCCGGAGGACCCGCGCGTGCTCGACGGCGACGGCGACGGCAACCCCGGGATGACGGTCGTGCTGCAAGGCCTTTTTCAGGCACAGCTGTATATTACGTACCGGCATTTCATTGCGCTTGAGGGAACGTCGGATGCGGCTGGGTGCGTCTCGGGCGTCCTGAAAGGCGCGATTGAGCAGACGCAGCTCGGGGCCTCGGAGGACGCGCTGCTCGCGTTCGATTTCTCGCCGCGCCCGCACCCCGACCCCGACATCAACACGTTCGTCCTCGTTCCCGTGCGCGCCGATCTTGACTGCGCCGCGCTCATGGCCGAGGAGACGGCTCTCTTCGGCCCCTGAAACAGGAACGCGCGCATGTACTTCAAGCCCTTCGACCCACTCCTGCCCGAGCCTTCGCTCGCCGCTGGCCTCATCGCGCCCCCGTACGACGTCATGAACACCGCCGAGGCGCGCGGGATGGTTGATGGCAAGCCGTTCTCGCTGCTGCGCGTGACGCGCTCCGAGCTCGCGCTCGCCGACGGCGCCGATCCCTGTGCGCCCGCGGTCTACGCGCTCGCCCGCGACACGCTCGCGCGCTTTGTCGCCGAGGGAGCGCTGCGGCGCGCGGGCGCCCCAATCTACGGTGTCTACCGCCTGACCCGCGGCGGGCATCAGCAGACAGGGCTCGTCGGGACCGCGAGCGTCGAGGACTACCGCGCCGGACTCATCCGGAAGCACGAGTTCACCCGCGCCGACAAGGAAGATGACCGTACGCGCCACATCTCGGTGACGGGCGCCCAAACCGGCCCGGTGTTCCTTGGATGCCGGGCGAACGCGTCCTTCTCCCGGGCTCTCGAAGTCGTCACGGCGAGCCGCGCCCCCGACGTCGACGTGACGGCGCCTGATGGCGTGCGGCATGAGGCTTGGTGGGTCCGCGACACCGACGCGATCGAGGGGATCGTCGAGGCGATGGACGGGGCCTACATCTGTGATGGCCATCACCGAGCCGCGTCGGCCGCCCGCGTGGCGGCGCTCGGCACGGATCCGGCGTCGGACCGGTTCCTTGCGGTGCTCTTCAGCGCCGAGCAGCTCGAGATCCTGCCGTACAACCGGCTCGTCACGGATCTCGCCGGGATGGACGCGACGACCTTTCTCGCGCGGGTCGGCGAGCGCTTTATCGTCACCGGGCCGGGCGCCAACCCGCAGCCGCCCGTTCGGCACCGCATCGCGATGTACCTCGCCGGGGCTTGGCACGCGCTCGCGCCGCGCTCGGACCTCGCGGATCCCATTGATGAACTTGACCCGGTGGCGAGCCTCGACGTCGCGATTCTGCAAAACCACATCCTCGAGCCGCTGCTCGGCATCACCGACCCGCGGCGGGACAAGCGCATCGACTTCGTCGGCGGAATCCGGGGGACGGGCGAGCTCGAGCGGCGCGTCGACGCGCAGGGTGGGGGCGTCGCCTTCTCGCTCTACCCGACGTCACTTGACGAGCTCTTCCGGGTGGCTGACCAGGGTGACGTCATGCCGCCCAAGTCCACCTGGTTCGAGCCGAAGCTCGCCGACGGGATGTTCATCCACTGCATCCGCTAAGCGAGCGGGCCCGGGCTGCGCTTGAGGCGCCCTTGACGCGGCCGCAGCCGCAGGTATGCATGTGTCCACACTGCCCTTGGCTGGCGCTTGCCAGGTCGGACGCGGGGTCACGTTCCTCGGAGGTCCCATGTTCCGGAGCGCTCGTCGTCCCCTCGCCCTCGCTGGTCTCGTCTCGCTCACCCTGCTGCCGACGGACGCTGTTGCTGGCGATACGCACTACGTCCACAAGAAGAAGTCGTCCGACTGCGAGATCACGATGCGCGACCAGGACGCCTACAAGAAGGCGAAGGGCAGCAGCTGGGAGTTCGTCGGCGAGTCCTCGACCCGCGGCGGCGCCAGGAAGTTCGCCGACAGCGCGGGCTGCACGAGCACCTGATAGGCCAGGCGGCGGAGACATTCGGCCCGTCGTGTGAGCGCATCAAGACGTCACCAGCTGTCGCTTGCGCCGCCGCCACCCGATTCGCCCCCGCCTCCGCTCCAGCTGCTGCTGTCCGACGACCCCGAGCTACCCGAGTCGTAAGCGCTCGCTGTGCTGGTGTCGCCGCTTGTGGACGAAACCCTGTCACCGACGCCCGTGGAGCTCGTCGCTGATGTGCTGCCTGGGCCGACCTCGGCCACGGCCATCAGGAACAGCGGCAATCCGAGGATGAGCGCGGGGATCAGCGACAGCGCGAAGATGCGCCCCGTGTCCGTGGTCGGCGGCAAACTGAACGAGATCGCGCCGAGCGCCAGCACGTAGACCCCGACCATCACGGCGCAGGCCACCTTGCGCACCGGGCCGGCACGGTGAGCGCGTGCGTGCAGCGACCCGAGGGCCGCGAACATGAGCCACGCGAGGCCGAGCTCAAGCGCCAGCCACACGCCGACCGCGAGGGCCGCCACCACGAAGACGACGGCGGGAAGGGCCAACCAGACGAGCCCGCGCAGGGCCGGACGGTGCCGGAGGGTCGCTGGCTCGGGTGGCGGTGGGAGGCCTTTCCGCCGCCGCCTCCGTCGCTCCGAATGGGTCTCGGCGGCGGGGCGCAGCAACAACGCGAAGGCGGTGAGCCAGGCGGTGACAGAGATCGCGACCGGGACCGCTAGCGGCACGCCTGTCCCGCGCTCGGAGGCTGGCGGTCTGTCGCCAGGCGTCAGATGCGCGACGCGCGCGGCGAGCCCGTCGACCAGCCCAACCATGGCCTCGCCCAGCCGGCCGGCGCGCATCCCCGGGTTCATCGCGTCGAGCAGCGTCGCCGCCGCGCTGTCGGGGATGGACGGCTCAAGCCCGTAGCCCACCTCCAGCCGCTTCCGGCGATCCCCCATCGACACGACGAGCAGCAGCCCGTCATCGTGTTCCGCGCTTCCGCCGCCCCAGGCTCGGAAGGTCTCGGCCGCGAATTCCTCGATGGGTGTCCCGGCCAGCGTCGGCACGATGACGACGGCCATGTGGACGCCCGTTCGGTCACGGAGCGCGCGCAGCCGCTCCTCGAGGGTCACCGCGTCACCCGCGGCCAGCGCTCCGGCGTGGTCCGTCACCGGGGCGGTGATTGCAGGGATAGGGACCTCTGCGGCCGCATCGCGCGGAACGAGACCGCTGGCGACAAGCAGGCCGATGAGCGCGTGGACGGTCGCGCGCAGGGTGCTGGTCACGTCACATCCCCCCGGGTTCGTTTGAGAGTGGGACCTGCGTGGGGCGCCCGAAGATCCCGGCCCACATGCTCGCCGGGAAGCTCCCCGCGCGTCCGTTGTAAGCGGCCGCGGCCTCGTCGTAGCGGCGGCGCTCGAGACGCACGCGGTTCTCGGCCCCTGAGAGCTCGGCCGACCGCGCCGGACTCTTGGGGGTCGTCTCCCATTGCGCCCGGGTGGCCGCCTGGCGCTCGACCACGTTGACGACCTGCGCCCGCAGCTGCGCGATGCGCGCGAGCTCCGCGCCGAGGGACGCGTTGACCGTCAGCCCCGAGACGAGCAGCAGGACCGTCACCCCGCCCGTCACCAGCCCGAGCAGCCGCTTGCGCACCCCCGCCCTGGCGGCCTTGGCGGCAGCCTCCTCCCGACGCCGCTTCAGCTCGGCGATCGCGGGCGGCACGTGGTGTTCCGCGATCCCGAGCTCTGCCGCGACCTCACGCAGTTGGGCCTCGCTCAGCTGCTCCGCGTCGCGCGCCTCGAGCTCGGACGCGATGCCGATGATGTCGTCGACGTCCGCGATGTTCACGCGGCGCTCCGTTCGTCCTGCCGCTCGCCCGTCGTCTCGCATGGCTTCGTCTCCCCTTCGTCCTGCGAC
Source organism: Pseudomonadota bacterium (assembly GCA_005788935.1). The sequence goes on along the minus strand of SYAK01000198.1, from coordinate 1,064 downwards.
AACCCTATCACATTCGGGTTGTTGCGGTCAGGGATGCCCGTCAGGAAGCAGTCGGTCCAGACCCTCGGAACGACTTCGGGGGCGAACCCGTGAAGGCTACCCCCGAAGCGCATACCCCGTTTGGGTAGGGGTCAGAACACCATCGTCAGTGCGCTGCGGTCACCGCTCTTGATGCTGACGGCGTTCGCGACCACGCGCGGCAGGATCTGGTGCACGAAGTGCCGTGCGGTCTGAACCTTGCCGTGGAGGAAGCGGGCCTCGGTGTCGTCGGCGAGGAAGGCCCCGAAGCCCTCGGTCAGCGGGTCGACCTGCTTGGCGACGAGGCGGGCGTCGTAGAGCGTCTGCGCCTTCTGCGCCTGGCGGACAAGCAGCCAGCCGACGAGGACGTCGCCGAACATCTGCAGGAAGTTGACCGCGTGGAAGGCCGGGTAGTCGACGTCGCCCTTCATGTTCGCCTGGCCAAAGCCCAGGGCCGTGCCCGCGAGGGCGTCGCGGGCCTTCGACAGCGCCGCGATCTCGGCGCCGAAGGGGCCCTCGGCCGCACCTGGCGCGTTCAGCGTCTTGTTCACCTCGTTGAGCAGGGCCATCATCATGACGCCGCCGCCGCGCGAGATCTTGCGCCCGAGCAGATCCATCGCCTGCACGCCGTTCGTGCCCTCGTAGATGGCGGCGATCTTGACGTCGCGCAGCAGCTGCTCCTGGCCGTACTCGCTGATGTAGCCGTAGCCGCCGAGGACCTGCACGCCGGTGTTGCAGACGTTGAAGCCCTCGTCAGAGCACCACGCCTTGATGATCGGCGTCAGGACCTCGAGCTGGAAGTGCCAGTGGTTCTTCGTCTTCTCGTCGGGTGCAATCTCGCACTGGTCGAGGCAGTAGGCGCCATACAGGGTCAGGGCGCGGGTGCCCTCGGCGAGGGACTTCATGTTGAGCAGCATGCGACGGACGTCGGGGTGCTCGATGATGGCGACGCGCTCGGGGTTGGCCTTGCGCATGTCGGAGAGGCGGACGCCCTGGACGCGATCCTTGGCGTAGCGGACAGCGCGCTGGTAGCTGAGGTTGGCGAG
>SYAK01000197.1 GCA_005788935.1 Pseudomonadota bacterium | reverse complement strand
CGTGCAAGCACATCGCCGTCGCAGCCGGCCCCTGGACCGACGTGCTCGCCCCTCGGCTCGGCCACCCACCCCGCCTCCGCCCGACCCGCGGCGTCCACATCGTGGTCGACCGCGCCCGGCTCCCGGTCGACGTGGCCGTCACGACGAGCTCGGTCGACGACGGGCGCGTCGTCTTCGTGATCCCCTTCGGCAACGCAACCTACGTCGGGACGACGGACACCGACGACAGCGCCTCCCCCGACGCGACCGCCGCGACGGCCGACGACGTCGCCTACCTGCTGCGGACGGCGAACCACTTCTTCCCAGGCGCCAGGCTGGCGCCCCGCGACGTCCAGAGCACGTGGGCCGGTCTGCGCCCGCTCGTCCGCAGCGACGCCCAGAGCGCTTACGGCACGAGCCGCGAGCACGCGATCTGGCACGACCCGCGCGGCATCTCGACCATCGCGGGCGGCAAGCTCACGACGTACCGCGCGATGGCCGAGGAGTTCCTCGACGCCATCCTCGGCGCGATGCGTTCGGCCGGCCATCACCCTTGGCTCACCCGCTGCGCCACCACAAAGACCCCGCTCGACCCGGGGGCCGCCGCGCAGCTCAATGACGCCGACGCGCAGCTGCGGGCCTTCGCGGAGACGCAGGGCTCCCTCGCGCCCCACGTCGCCCAACGCATCGCGGCCGACCCGCGCGAGGGCGAGCTGCTCGACCCCGCCCTGCCGTGGGTCTGGGCGCAGATCGCGGTGGCCATCGAGCACGAGCAGGCCCGGACCGTCGAGGATCTCCTCGTTCGCCGCTTTCAGGTCTTCTTCCGCGCCCCCGACGCGGGCCTCGCCTGCGCCCCGCGGGCCGCCGCGATGCTCGCAGAACGGCTCGACCATGACAGCGCCTGGGTCGAGGCCGAGGTCGCGGCCTACCAGCGCTACGTGGCGACCCACCTCGCAGGCGCCCGATGAGCCGCGCAAGGCCACGCGGGACCATCCGGGTTCCGCTCGCCCACACCCTGTGCTAGGCTTCCGACGACCCGCGACCTGACGGACGTCCACATGCTCAACACCGCTCGCACATCGCTCCTCCTCGTCCCCGCCCTGCTCGCGATGCAGCTGCTCGCGGCCTGCGACAAGAGCTGCGAGAAGCTGAAGGCCCATGTGTGTGACGACGAACGCTATCGCAAGCAGAACCCCAAGCATTGCGAGCTGTTCGACGACGAGGCGCGCGCCGCACTCTACACCCCGAAGGGCTGCAAGAGCGCGCTCGACCACCTCCAAGGACGCTGAGGCCGCCCCTGAACGAACCACGCATCGACCGCGTCGACGCCGCGCTGCTGCTCGGCCTCCTGCTGCTGCTCATGATCCAGCTCGTCGCTCCGCGACCTGCCCCAGCACCTGACGCCGCCAGCCCGGCCGCGCGCCCGTCGCGCCTCGAGGTCCGCGCCGTTGAAGAGCTCGGGCTGATGGTCGAGGCCAGCGCCGCCATCCCGCCCGAGGTGCGAGCCGCCATCGACCCCGACGGCCGCGCCACCGACCCGGTCGCGATCCTCGACAAGGCGCTCGTCGAGCTGAAGCGGGCGACATCGCCCTCGGCGCCGCTGCAGGTCCTGTGGGTCGCGGTCGCCGTGGCCCTCGGTCAGGACCGCCGCGACGTCATCGCCGACCTCGCGCGCAACCCCACCACCCTCGACGCCCACGGCCCAGTGCTCGACGAGCTGCTTCGTCTCGGCGGAGGCAAGGCCGCGACCTCGCTCGAGACGCTCATGACCTGGGTGCGGTCCCTCGAGCCCACGCCCTGGCTGCCGCAGGCGCTCGAGGCGCGCCACCTCGCGAACGCTGGACAGACAGCGGCCGCCGAGGCCGCGACCTCGACCGCCAAGGCCACGGCCGAACGCTTCGTCGATGGCCAGATGGGCATGCTCGGGCTCCAGTTCGGGCTCATGATCCTCGGTATCGCCACCGCCGTCCTCGTGCCGCTGCTGCGGCGTCGTCGCCAGGGACTTCCACAGCCCCCGATGCCCTCGGCGCTCGCTGGCCTCGGTCCGGCTTCATCGCCCTTCGTCGCGCTGCACTCCCGTCGCGTGCTGCTCGCCTGGGTCGTGTTATCGTCGGCCTTCCAGCTCGTGGTCTCGACGCTCCTCGCAGGGACTGGACTCGCAGGGACCGGACTCGCCCTGGTGCAGGCCGGCGTAAGCCTCGTCAACGCCCTCATCGTCGCGCTGGTGCTGGCCCGCTGGGGCCTCCCGGCCGAGGGTCCCCGCCCCTCCCTCGCCGAGGCGCTCGGACTGCGGCTACGGCCGCTCTACCCCGGGGTGCGGACGGTGCTGCTGTGGGCCGTGCCCGCGGTCGGTTTCGGGGTCGTCTGCCTCCAGCTCGGAGGCCTCGTCTCGGCGCTCTTACTCGGCGTCCCGCAACAGTTCCAACAAAGCGTCCAGATGCTCGTCGAGAACCCGGACCCGCTCGCGACAGCAGCGCTCGCAGTCGGCGCGGTCCTCGTGGCTCCACTCGCCGAAGAGGCGCTCTTCCGGGGCTTTCTCTATCGCAACCTGCGCGACACCCTGAGCCGCCCCGCCGCCCTGCTCCTGTCGGGGGCCGTCTTCGGGCTCGTGCACATGAACCTCGGCTACTTCCTCCCCCTCGCAGGCCTTGGCGTCGCGCTCGCCCTGCTCTACGAATGGTCGGGCTCGCTCTGGGTGCCAGTCATCGCGCACGCCGCCTGGAACGCCATCACCATCGCCTCGGTCCATCTGACGTTCCACGGGGCGGCCTGATCGATGTTCACCCCCGCCGCCACGCGAACCGGGGCGCTCGACGTTCGCTGGGAGCCGCCCGCCTCGCCGCTGTCGGAGGCGCGGATGTGGCTGCTGCTGGGCGATCCGGCCGACCTGACTCCCGACGACCTTCACCCCGAGCGCCTGCTGCGCCACCTGATCCGTCTACCCGTGGCGTCAGCCGCGGGCGGGTGCGTCGTGCATGCACCCGTGGCGCGCCCGCTCGGCCTGGCGCTCGTGGGGCGCGACCGGGATGATGCGCCAGTCACCGTCCCGCTGACAGCGGTGGCGGAGGCGTCCCCCAGCCCGGAATCGACACCGACCACCCCGAACAGTCGCGGCGTCGCACGCTCTGAATTCCCGGGTATCGGCATCAGAATGACCGATTCACTCCCCCTCGGTCCCTTCGTGACCACGCCCGCCGCGACCGCCCCGGACGTCGCGGCCCTCGCCGCCCGCCTCCTCGCGTCAGGCCCGAGGCCGCCGACCGAGGCGACCCCGGGCGGCTTCGGAGTGACCGCATCCTGGACCCTCGCCCGCCTCGCCTTCCCGCGGACAAGGGACGCAGCGCGGCTCCTCGTCCGGCGCCAGACCTTCATCCCGGGGTCCGACGTCGCGGCCTGGCGTGAGACCCCGCCCACCGACGCCCTCCGCTTGCCCGCGGACTGTGACGGCCTCGTCGACGGCCTCGCCGAGGACGGGCGCACCACGTTCTACGTGGTCCTCGCGTCGGCGGACGGTGGGGCCCCGTGGCGTCCGCTCCCGCTGTCCCCTGTCCCGCCGCCGTTTGAGACCTGCGTGGCCCCTGTCGTGCTCGGGCCAGCCCGGGCCCGTCTCGAGGCCGCATTCGCCACCGATGCGCCCGCCTCGCTCCACGAGCTGCGGGACGCGGCGCTGCGGAGCCTTGCATGACAGACGCCCCCGAAGTCCTCATTCCGCCCACCCGCTCGCTCGCAGCGGGCGGCGCTGCGCTCGTCGGCGCGCTCGCCGCCGTCGCCATCACGGTCGTGCTCCTGCAAGACGCCGAGGGACCGGGCGCGCTCGTGCTGGGGTCCGCCTGGGTGATGGCCTTCCTGCTCGCGGCGCGCAGCCTGCTCGCGGCGCGCCATGGACTCTTCCTCGACGGCACCCGGTCCGCGCTCGGGCTGTGCCTGACCTCGCCGCGCGATGTCGCCTGGCTGCCACTCACGAGCCTCGCGGAGGCCCGGGCCCAGGCCATCATCGCGCCCGACGCGCACGAAATCAGCGGCTGGCGCGGCGTCCTGTCGCTCGTGGGTGGCGTCGACGTCGTCCTCCTCGAGAGCGGCTCCCGCGACTTCGTCGAGGGTCTCACAGGCGCCCTGCGAGAACGGCTCGACCTCACCGGGACCCGCGAGGACCCGCTCTGGCGGCCGGGAGAGGCGACCTTCGCGGTGCGCATCGGAGCCCCGCTGCAGCCCGTCGTCGGCGCCTTCGGGTTCGCCCTCACGCTGACGGGCTCGGTCGCGCTGACGCGCGGCTTCTCGGGCGGCGAGCCGGTCTCTGGCTTCATGCTCGGACCGTTGTTGGCGCTCGCCGGCCTCGCGCTGCTCGCGGTCGTCCTCGCCAAGCGTCTGGGGCGCGAGGTCTTGTCCTTCGACGGCCAGCGCTGGCGCCACGCCTTCATGCTGGGCCGACGCGTCCTGAGCGAGCGCAGCGTGCTCGGACCTCGCCCGACCTTCCGTCTGCAGCTGCTCGGCGCGCGCGGGGCCATGCTCGAGCTCATCGGCGACGACGGAACCCTCGTCATCGGTGCGGGCACCACCGCCCGCTCCGACGCGTCCGTCGCGGCCCTCCTCGCGTTGCCCGGCCACTTCACCGAACCGGCCCACGACGAAACCTGACACAGTGTCAGGTTTGCGCGCGACAGGGTCGCCGCGCGGCAGAGGACAGGCGGCCTCGGAACCCGGGGTTCGCAGGAGGATCGCACAGATGGCGGCTCAGCGTCGACACAGCCACCCGGGGGGCCGAGCGCCCCGACCACGCCCCGAGGCCACCGCGGTCGTCCGCGCCGAGGTGAGCGTTCTCCGCTGGGCCCACGGCGGCGACGGGGTCGCCGTCCCCGAGGACGGGCCTTGGGCCGGGCGCGTGGTGTTCGTCCCTGGTGCGGTGCCTGGCGACCGGCTCGAGGTCGAGGCGGTCGAGGTGAAGCCGCGCTGGCTACGCGTCAGGATCCTGCGAATCCTGACGCCATCGCCCGAGCGCGTGACACCGCCCTGCCCGGTCCAGATGGCCTGCGGCGGCTGCCCGTGGATGGTCGGCTCGACAGCGGCCCAGGCCAGATCGCGCGAGGCCATCCTGCGGGGCGAGATCACCAAGCGTCTTGGGCGCCCGGATGTACCGGTCACGCTGCGCCCCACGCCTGGCGCATTTTCGTACCGGCAACGCGCACGCTTCACCGTTCGTCCCGACCCCGATGGTCGGATGCGGGCCGGCTTCATGGGCGCCGCAAGCCACGCCTTCGTCGCCGCCGAGCGATGCGCCATCGTGCGCCCAGCGATCACCGACGCCCTGCCTGCCTTGCTGACGGCCTTGCCACGCGCCTTCGACGGCCGAATCACCGTCCTCTCGGGCGCGCCCCTCGATGCGCCTGCCACACCGGGACCCACCACCGAGGCCGTCGCAGCGTGGGCCGAGCCGAGAGGCGGCGCTCCCTTCCCGCTCGGCCCCGGGCGGGTGATGGTCCCGTTCGGCCCCTTCCGACAGCCCATGGCGCCAGCCGCCTTCGCGCAGGCCAACCCCGAGGTCACGGCGCAGATCCTCGCCGACGTCGCGCGCGCCCTCGAGGTCGCGGTCTCGGACGTCGCTTCTCCGCACGCGGCCGAGCTCTTCGCCGGCTCGGGGACGCTGACCCACGCGCTCTGGTCCGCGGGCTGTACCGTCGACGCCTGGGAGGTCGACGAGGACGCGCGCGTCGCCTTCACCGAGGCAGCCGGGCGCGCCGCCGAGTCAGGCGCGTCCTCCGCCTCCGACAGCCGTTGGAGCGCCTGCGACCTGCTCGCGACCGGCCTCGTGACCCCGCCGCCGCGCCGCCCGCCCGACGTCATCCTGCTCGACCCGCCCCGCACCGGCGCCCGCGAGCTCATGCCGTGGCTTCGCCGCCAGCCAGCCCGTCTGATGCTCTACCTCGCCTGCGACCTCGCCGCCGCCCTCCGCGACCTGCAGGACCTCCTCACGCCCCGTGACGCCGACCCCACCCCACCGTGGCGCCTCGACCACGCCATCAGCTACGACATGTTCCCGCACAGCGGCCACCAGGAGGTCCTGTTCGTCCTGACCCGCGCCCCCTGAAACCGCCCGCCCCCAGTCGGCCGACCACCCCTGCTCGGTCACCGGGATTTCACACCCGCAGGATTGACTGAACTGGACGTACAGTCCATTGTCCGCAACCCAAGACCACGCTCCGGGAGGCGGCACATGTCCACGGGCTCCGACACCCTCATTCGCGCCATCGTCCTCGGCCTCGACGTCGGCTCGACGACCGTCAAGGCGACCGTCGTCGACCCAGAGACGCGCGCCATCCTGTGGAGCGACTACCGGCGTCATAACACGCGACAACCCGAGACAGCGCTCGCGTTTCTCGACGACATCCGGACGGCCTTCCCGGGTCTCTCGGACAGCGACATCCGCATCTTCGTGACCGGCTCGGGCGCTGGCCCGCTCGCTGGTCCGCTCGGCGCCAAGTTCGTGCAGGAGGTCAACGCGGTCGCGATGGCCGTGGAGGCACTTCACCCCGACGTGAGGTCGGTCATCGAGCTCGGCGGCCAGGACGCCAAGATCATCATGTTCCGCGAGCGCCTCGACGCCGACGGGAACCCGACGGGACAGAAGCAGGCCGTCACGTCGATGAACGACAAGTGCGCGTCTGGCACGGGCGCCACCATCGACAAGTGCATGATCAAGGTCGGCATGCCCGAGGCCGAGGTCCGCGCGCTGACCTTCGACCCGACGCGCCTGCATCACGTGGCGGCCAAGTGTGGCGTCTTCGCCGAGACCGACATCGTCAACCTCGTGAAGTCCGGCATCCCGGCGGGGGAAATCCTCTGCTCCCTCGCCGACGCTATCGTGATGCAGAACCTCAGCGTGCTCACGCGCGGTAACACGCTGAAAGACCGCGTGATTCTGCTCGGCGGCCCGAACACCTTCCTGCCGTTCCTGCAGGAGTGCTGGCGCCTCCGCATCCCCGAGACATGGCGCGACCGCGGGCACGCCTTCGACGAGGCGACCCCTATCGAGGACCTCGTCTTCGTGCCGCCGAACAGCCAGTACTACGCCGCCTACGGGGCCGTCCTCCACGGCCTCCACGAGCCCGCCCTCGTCGGCCGCTACCGCGGGCGTGACGCGCTCGTCGGCTTCATCGAGCACGGTCGCAAGGCCCACCTCGCGGCGTCGGCTGGCCCGGCACTCACCGAGTCCGAGCGCGAGCTGCAGGCCTTCATGGAGGAGTTCCGCATCCCGAGGTTCGTGCCCGCCGCCTTCGCGCCCGGCGAGGTCGTGCGCGCGGTCATCGGCCTCGACGGCGGCAGCACCTCGTCCAAGGCCGTCCTCGTCGACGAGAGCGGCAACATCCTGCTGAAGGAGTACGTGCTCTCGAAGGGCAACCCCATCGAGGACACGAAGGACATGCTGCGCGCGATGCGCGACCGCGTCGAGGCGACCGGGGCGAAGCTCGAGGTCCTCGGGTTCGGCGCCACGGGCTACGCAGCGGACGTGCTCGAAGAGTCGCTCTCGGCCGACGTGAACATCGTCGAGACGATCGCGCACATGATGTCGGCGGTCCATTTCTTTGGGGATGAGATCGACATCATCTGCGACATCGGCGGACAGGACATCAAGGTCCTGTTTCTGCAGAAGGGTGACGTCAAGAACTTCCGCCTGAGCAACCAGTGCTCGGCCGGTAACGGGATGCTGCTGCAGGCGATGGCCGATCAGTTTGGCATCCCCGTGACCGAGTACAGCGAGCACGCCTTCAAGGCGAGCCTCTCGCCGAAGTTCTCGTATGGCTGCGCCGTCTTCCTCGACAGCGACCGGGTCAACTTCCAGAAGGAAGGCTACGCCAAGGAAGAGCTCCTCGCCGGCCTCGCGATGGTGTTGCCGAAAAATGTCTGGCAATATGTCGTGCAGATCCCGCGCCTCGCGGCACTCGGCCGGACCTACGTGCTGCAGGGCGGCACGCAGAAGAACATGGCCGCGCTGAAGGCACAGGTCGACTACATCAAGGAGCGCGTCCCGGACGCCCGCGTCTACGTCCACCCGCACACGGGCGAGGCGGGGGCCATTGGAGCCGCCATGGAGACGCTCCGCGTCGTCCGTCGCCGTGGGCACTCGACCTTCGTGGGGCTCGACGCCGCCATCGGCATCTCCTACACGACGAAGAACGACGAGGAGACGCGCTGCAACTTCTGCCCGAACAACTGCAGCCGCACCTTCATCGACACCGAGACGCCCGACGGGCGCACCTCGCGCTACATCTCCGGGTTCTCCTGCGAGAAGGGCACCGTCGAGTCGATGGCGTCCCTGCAGGTGCTGCAGAAGGAGCGCAACAAGCTCAAGAAGGCCTACCCGAACCTCGTGGACTACGAGGCGAAGCTGCTCTTCCGGGACTTCTTCACGCCCACCCCGATGCCCGAGGCTGGCGCGCCCATCGAGGACATCGAGGTCAAGACCGGCTTCTTCGGCCGCGTCACGCGCGAGAAGGTCCGCCGCGGCTTCAAGCGGTCTGGCGAGGCCGCCGCGAAGGCCCGCGCCACGCTGCGCATCGGCATCCCGAAGGCGCTCAACATCTGGTCGACCGCCCCCTTCTGGCGCACCTACCTGCAGGTCTCGGGCCTCGAGCGGCAGCAAGTCATCTTCTCGGACGACACGACCGAGGAGATGTGGCTCGAGGGCGGCAAATACGGCTCCGTCGACCCGTGCTACCCGTCGAAGGTCGCGCAGGCCCACATCCACCACCTGCTCTTCCACGCGCACTCCGAGGAGAAGCCGCTCAGCCACATCTTCTTCCCGTGCATCACGCACCTCGAGGCGCCGCTGCGCGGGATGATGGACACGGCCGCCTGCCCCATCGTGGCCGGTACGCCCGAGGTGATGAAGGCCGCGTTCACCAAGGAGATCGACTTCTTCCGGCGTGCGGGCGTCAACTACCTCGCCCCCGCGACGACGATGCACGAGCCGAACCTGCTGAAGCGCCAGCTCTTCGAGGCCTTCGGGGCCGTCCTCGGCACGACGCGCGACGAGAGCGACTTCGCGGTCGATCAGGCGTTCGCCGCGCTGCGCGAGCTCGACACGCACATGGAGGCCAAGGGCCGCGACATCCTCGAGCAGGTCGAGCGCGAGGACCGCCTCGCGATCGTGATGCTCGGGCGCCCGTACCACCTCGACCCCGGCCTCAACCACAGCATCATGGACGAGTTCCAGGTGCTCGGGTACCCGATCCTGTCGATGCGCTCCATCCCGAAGGACGAGGCCTGGCTGCACCGCTTCTTCAAGGCCGACCTCGAGCGCGGCACCGTGCAGGACATCATGGGGTTGCAGGATGTGTGGCCCGAGAATTACAGCGCCAACTCGGCGATGAAGGTCTGGACGGCCCGCTTCGCCGCGCGCCACCCGAACCTCGCCGTCATCGACCTGTCGAGCTTCAAGTGCGGCCACGACGCGCCGACCTACGGGCTCATCGACAGCATCATCGGCACGGCTGGCACGCCCTACTCGGCGCTCCACGACATCGACGCCAACAAGCCCACGGGCAGCATCAAGATCCGCGTCAAGACCTACGCCTACACGCTGAACCGGCACATGGAGCGGCTCGCGGACGTCGCGTCGAAGAACCTCGAGCTGCACATGAAGGTCGAGGAGAAGCGCGTCGCGCTGCTCGCCCTGAAGGAGCAGCAGCTGCTCGAGATCGGGCGTCCGTCCGCCGAGATCCGAGAGGCCCTCGACGCGGCTCGCGCCCGCATGGTGGCCTACGCCGACCGCCTCGCCGAGAAGCG
>SYAK01000196.1 GCA_005788935.1 Pseudomonadota bacterium | reverse complement strand
GCCGGCGAGGGCACCGCGGCGTCGCCTCCCGGCAAGACCGTGTCTTTCGGGGGCCTCTACGGCGACCTCGCCACCTCGTCCCGCGCCGGCTACACGCTGGCTGGCTGGCGAACCGCCCCCGATGGCAGCGGCAGCCTCGTCACCCCGCAGACGGAGGTCACCCGCGCCGAGCCGCACACGCTCTACGCGGCGTGGAGCGCCAACACCTACGTCCTCGACTTCGACAGCCTCGGCGGGACCGCCTGCGCCCCGCGCAGCGTCACCTTCGGGGCGGCCTACGGCGACCTCTGCCAGCCGACCCGCACGGGCTACACCTTCGACGGCTGGACGCTCGCCGGCGGCTCCGTCACGGCCACCACAGTCGTCGCAACTGCAATGAATCACGTGCTGCAGGCCCGCTGGCGCGCCAACAGCTACCTCGTCACCTTCGAGCCGCAGGGCGGCACCGCGCCGAGCCCCGCCAGCCGGTCGATCGCCTACGCCGACCCCTACGGCGCCCTGCCGGCCACGACGCGCGGCGGCTACACCTTCGCGGGCTGGTGGACCACCCCGAGCACCGGAGGCGCGACGGTCACGGCCGACACCCCGATGACGCGCACCGAGCCGCACAGCCTCTACGCCCGCTGGACCGCGAACGCCTACACGGTCACCTACGCCACCGACGGCGGCTCGCCCTGCGCCGACCTCGCCGTCACCTTCGGGCAGGCCTACGGCGCGGCCACCGGCGGCGACCTCTGCGCCACGACCCGTACCGGGTACACCTTCGCGGGCTGGTTCAGCGCCCCCGCCGGCGGCGCGCAGGTCACCGGCACCACGAGCGTCACGACGGCGGCCAACCACACGCTGCACGCTCGCTGGACGGCCAACACCTACACCGTCACGTGGAACGTCAACGGCGGGACGGCGTGCCCAGGCTCCGGGACCAGCCCCGTCACCTTCGACGCGGCCTACGGGGTCTCGCCGTGCACAACCACCCGATCGGGCTACACCTTTGATGGATGGTGGAGCGCCATCGACGGAGGGGAGCAGGTCGACCCGACGACCTCCGTTACGACGCCGTCCGACCATACGCTCGTCGCCCGGTGGCGTCTTGATGACGGGCTGCGGCCTCCCTCCCTGAGCTACGTCGGTCAGATGAACGTCCGCGGCTGGGTCGGCCTCGCATTCAGCGCCTCGCCGACCGTACTCGAAACCCAAGGAGCGCCCCTCACGGGGTGCTCCGTCGCGGCGGGAAGCGCCAGCCTTCCCGGCTGGGCTGCGATCGATCCGCAGACATCTGAAATCTTTGGATATCCGGCCGAGGCGATGGCAGACATCGAGACCGCGGTGGTCGCCACCAGCCCGCTTGGCAGCTCCGCGCCCGCGACGGTGACCCTGCGTGTGCTCCCGCTCGCCGAAGTCGAGTTCGCAGCTGAGTCGTCGGTGGTGGTCGAGGGACGCAGCGCCACAACCCGGTCGCTCGAGGTCCGCCTCTCTTCGCCGCTCGCAGAGCCAGTCTCCGTCACCTACCGTGTCGTCCCGGTGTTCACGACCGCGCTACGGCCAACAGAGACTGATCTAGAAGGCGGAGCGCTCACGTTCTCTCCTGGTGCCACGACGGCCACGATCGTCTTCACGACCAGCGGCGATGAGGTCCCGAATCCAAACCGGCGGCTCCAGATAGCGCTGACGGACACCAGCCTCCGGGGAGTCGTGCTTGGCCGTCGCGCCGTCCACGCGATGCAGGTACGCGACGACGACGGCGGCGGCAGTCTCGGTTTCGTCCGTGTGTCGATCGGTGGGGACCATGCGTGCGGGATCCGCACCGACGGCAGCCTCGCGTGTTGGGGGCGAAACGACTTCGGCCAGATCGGGGATGGAACCACCACGAACCGAGCCGCGCCGGTCGCCGTCGACACGACCTACACCGACATCGCCACAGGGGTCTCGCACACCTGCGGTGTCTCGACCCTTGGGGGCCTGAGATGCTGGGGCAAGGGGAACGCCGGCCAGATCGCGCTCAATTTCGGAAACCGCTCGACCCCGGCCCACGTCAGCTGGGGCTGGTCCGCCGTGACCGCTGGCACGACCCACAGCTGCGGCATCCAGAACGGCGCAACCTACTGTTGGGGCGAGATGGCGCTGCTTGGTGTCACCACGGTGTCCCCGACCACCACCTACACGCCCACCCTTGCAAGCGGTGGTCATGTCTTCGTGCAGCTCGACGCAGCCTCGACGCACACCTGCGGCGTCAAGAGCACCGGCGCGCTCTTGTGCTGGGGCAGAAACGCCAGCGGCCAACTCGGCGATGGCAGCACGACGAACCGCGCCGTCCCAACGGCCGTCGCGGGCACGGGCTACACGCAGGTCTCGGCGGGCGACGTCCACACCTGCGCCCTCGCAGGAGGCATGGTAAAGTGCTGGGGGCTCAACGGGAACGGACAACTCGGCGATGGCTCGACCACCCAGCGCAACGCGCCGGTTGCGGTCGACACCTCCGACGCCTACACGAAGGTCTCGGCCGGGACGCGCCACACGTGCGGTACGCGAGAGGACGGCACGATACACTGCTGGGGAAGCACGGTGGCGGGGATCGGTGATGGGCCTGGCGGCATGGCGCGCACCCGCCCTGTCCTCATCGACGCTTCGACGTCGCACTCGGACGTCGCCGTCGGGACGGACCATCGCTGCGCCCTGCGCGCCGACGGTGCGGTCGTGTGCTGGGGAAGCAACACCTACGGACAGCTCGGGGACGGCACCCTCGAGAGCGCGCTGACGCCTGGCCCCTCGGGATTTGGCGGCGGAGAGATACGCCTGGCCCTCGGCGAGAGCCATGGGTGCGCGATCGACGCGGCGGGCGCGCTCCGTTGCTGGGGGAGCAACGCGTTCGGGCAGCTCGGCGACGGCACCACTCGCAGCCGCTCCATGCAGGTCCGGATTGACGCTGGCACGACCTACATGGCGGTCGCCGCAGGACGGAATCACACCTGCGGTCTCACCACGGAGGGCGTCATGAAGTGCTGGGGCGACAATACCAACGGTTCGCTCGGCGTTGACGGTGGGGCCTCGCGTCTGGCCCCGAGCGTCGTCGACCGCGGCACGCGCTACGTTCGGGTGAGCACGTCCTGGCAACACACCTGCGGGATCACATCTGACGGAAAAATGCGTTGCTGGGGTCAAAATGCGTACGTCCAGCTCGGCGAAGGGACGACGACCCTGCGCAGCGCGCCCACCGACGTCGGCGGCCTGCTGACCTTCCGGGAGGTGGCCGCGGGAACGAGCCACACATGCGGCATCGCCAGTGACCAGACGGCGTGGTGCTTTGGGCTCAACACGTCGAGGCAGCTCGGCGACGGGAGCTCGCTGCAACGCCTTACCCCCTCAGCCGTGGCCGCAGGTCTGACATTTTCCGCAATCAGCGCAGGCGGTTCACACAGCTGCGGCGTCACCACCGCGGGAGCGGTCGCCTGCTGGGGACTGAACAGCTCGGGACAGCTCGGCGACACCACGACCACGATGCGCGCCACGCCGACGCTCGTCGACCCGGGGCAGGTCTACGGCGAGGTGAGCCTCGGGGTGAATCACACCTGCGCGGTGCGCGGGTCTGGCGCCGTCCTGTGCTGGGGACAGAACGCCTCGGGGCAACTCGGAGACGGCTCCACTGCGAGCCGCTCGAGCCCAACGCCCCCGAGCGGCGGCCCTCAGGCGCACGCCTTGGCCACTGGCAGCGTGACTTGCGCCAGCGCCAACGGTGCGGCCCTGTCCTGCTGGGGCCGGGACACGAGTGGCTACCTTGGGCGAGGGCAGGTGCTGTACGGACCGAGCCCAATCAGCGACTGACGTCCTCGGACGGCGCAGAACCCGATGCCTTGCATGACCCGAGCGATCACGTCATCCGAACCCGCCACCGAAGACGCGTCGATGGGCGTGATAAACGCGCTCGGCCTCGCGCGCGGTAAGCAGGACCTCGATTCGTCGTGGCGCCGGACCAGGCGAGCATCGCGAGCCTTTAACGCGCGCACAGGGTGGTGTCTGACGACGACGCGAGCCTCGACGAGCTGGCCTCGCGCCATCTCTCGGGCAAGCAGCCTGCCATTCAGCACGCGACGCCCGATGGCGCATCCTCCATCGACATCCTGGCGCAGCTCGGTGACCCCCTCGCCTTCGAGGACGTCGAGGCGACGGAGATGACTCGGCGGAGCGTGCCGATGACCACCGTGAGGACGCGGCAGTTGTCCTTGATAAAGCCTGACTCCGTCGGGCCTCAGGATTGGGCGGGCGCGCTGAGGCTGCGGCCCGTTCCGGGCTCGGGGAGGAGTGACTCTCTGCGGCACGTAGGTCGATCTCGAAAAAGTGACCATGGTACTTGCCCGGATCTACACGGGATCGGTCGTCCCGACAGGAGGTGGGACCAGGGCGCGAGCATACTCGGATGATCTTCGTCTGCGGGTCGTGGGGGCCTTGGAGGAAGGAGAGGAGACGCAGAAGGAGGTCGCGGCGCGGTTCCGCGTCGGGATCGCGACGGTCCGGCGATGGTCGAGGCTTCAGCGTGAGAACGGGACGCCAGCTCCCCGCGAGTATCGCCATGGGCCGCTTCCGCTGCTGTCACCGAAAGACGCCGAGATTCTTGAGACCCTGCTTCAGGAGCGTGCCGACCTGACGCAGGCGGAGCTCGGCATGATGCTGGTCGAGCGTGGTGGTTTAAAAGTTTCAGTTGCAACGATTGGTCGCCATCTCAAGCGGCTCGGTTGGACCCGGAAAAGAAGTCCTCCGAGCCTCCGAGGTGGACGAGACCTGGGTCCAGGACCTCCGGCAGAGGTTCTTGAAGTGGGCTCCCGAGGCCGACCCCGAGAGGCTGGTCTTCATCGATGAATCGGGCTCCCGCATCGCAATGACCCGCGAGACCGCCTGGGCGCCGCGCGGCGTGAAGCCGAGGGAGGCGGTCCCGCGCAATCGAGGCACCGTCCTGACCATGATCGCGGCGCTGACCTTGTCCGGCCTCGGCTCGATGATGACCATCGAGGGCGGGACGTCCTCGGACGTCTTCCGGACGTGGGTCGCGCAGGTCGTCGTGCCCGACCCCCCGGCCAACGCCATCGTCGTGATGGACAACCTCGCGGCCCGCAAGAATTCGGGCGTTCGAGAGATCATCGAGACCGCTGGCGCCAGTCTCGTGTTCCTGCCCCCGGACTCGCCCGGGCTCAACCCCATCGAGCTCGCCTGGGGCAAGGTGAAGCGGTGGCTCCGCACCGCGAGACGACGCACGCGAGAAGCAGTCGACGACGCCCTTGGCGCCATCGTGTCACTCATCACGCCCCCCGACGCCGCAGGCTGGTTCAGACACTGCGGCTGGAAACTTCAGGCTTCGTGATCAAGAGAGTGAGGTGCCGCTCCGCGGGTTACGCAGCGTGGAGGCTGTGGGCGAGGCGGCCGAGGCGGCGAGAGCCGAGCGTGGTGTCGACCGAGCTGAAGGTCCCCCGCAAGACCCCGCGCCAGACGCAGGAGGCCGCCCTCGAGGCTGCCGTGAGGCAGCTCACCGAGCGCGAGTACGCGGCCGGCCTCCTCGCCGACGGCGCGACCAACGTGCATCAGTGCGCAGTGGTTTTTGACGGCAAGCGGTGCCGTGTGCGTCCCGTCCCGACGTCAGGTCAGCCCGTGCGGCCGTGACGCGCCCCCCTGGACGTCGCGCTGAATCACCGCTCAGTCACCGACTGAGTCAAGGTTCAGTCGGGCTCGGCGCGTCCCCGGAGGTTTCGGAGGCGGCCTCTGGAGCCGCCTCCGGGGCTGGCTCCGGAGCTGGCTGAGGCCAGAGGAGCGCGAGCGGCAGCTCGACCGCCTCGAAGGGCTCGGCCCGCACGGTCTCATCGCCGCCGTAGGAACCCGCGAGCAGCCAGTGGCCGTCGACGAGCCGGTAGACTTCGAGGGTCTGGGCGAGCGGGTCGAGGAGCCACGCGTGGCGCACGCCCGCGCGCCCATAGAACGGCAGCTTCAGCACGCGGTCGCGCCGCTGGGTGCTCGGCGACGACACCTCGCACACCCAGTCCGGGACGACCTTCGCCTGCGCCGTCAGCGGCAAGGACGGCAGCGTCGCGATGCGCCAGCCCGCGAGATCCGGCACCACCGGGTCGAAGCGCGGGTCGACGCCGAGCGACAGCTCAGGCTCGAACAGGATATGCCAGCCTCCCGGGCCACCGAGGCCTAGCTGGAATGGCGTCCCGAGCATCATCCCGAGCGTGGAGCCCGCGCGCGCGTGCGGAATCGCGGGCCTCGGCGAGACGACGAGCTCCCCGCCGAGGATCTCGCCGACGACGTGTGGCGGCAGCGCCTCGATGTCCGCGTACGTCGGAGCGCGCGCGGCCCGCGAGGCGAGGGGCTGAAGCAGAGGACTCTGGAGCGGCTGGGCTGCGACCATGGGTTCATGAGACCACACCCACCCGCCGCGAAGCAAGGCGCCGGCCGTTGACTCCCTCCGCGGGCGACAGCTTCAACCCGACCTGCACCCCAGACGACAGCTCGCCCACGCCGCCCATCCACCCCGCCGGGGGCCATCGGGATGCCACAGCTCTTGCTCATGTGTGGCGGGTGCACCTTGCCTGGGCGCTCAACCGCCATCACGCCGGGCCGTCGCCAGGGGCCCGGGGGAACCGCGCTCCCATGCTCGGCGAGCCCCGGAAGCCCGCCTGTTCAAGGTCCTCGTGCGAGACGACGGCGACGATTTGACCGCCGGATGCCGAGACGGCCAGAACCCACGGCCGCGCCTTGTCGAACGCAAGCCCCGCGTCATCACGTCGTACGGCGACCGGAGCCATGGCCTCGTTCAGGAGCTGCGCTCGGCGAGCCGCGCGCTGAGTTCCAGCCGTGGCGCCGGGCTTGGCGCCTTGTCCCCGAGGAGGTCCGGCTCTGCCCGTGCTCCGCAAGCAGCCGCACGAACGCGCAAGCGCGTCACCTTGTGGACCGCCGAGCCCCTCGATGACGGCCCCGTGCGCTCATCCTTCAGCGTGTTGGAAGCACTCTGATACGCGCCCCTTCGAACCGAAGCCGATTGGCGCTGAATCGTACGGCCGCATCGAGGCCTCGCTCGCTCGAGTTTCGCGCGTAGTCATACCCCTCATACATCATGACCGCCCGCTGCTCGGGCGTACCGTGATGGTCGGGATCGAAGAAGCCGTAGTCGCCCTTTCCGTAGAGCGAGCGACCGAAACCATCGATCGGCACAGGCGTCCGGAGTTCGATCGAACGAAGCCCCATGTACCAGCCGGCGAGGAAGTCCGCGTGGAGCTCTTTCCACGGCGTCGGCATGATGCGCAGCCCCGGTGTATTCTGCTGGAGGATGTGCGCCCACTCGTGGGCGAGGATCCCGTTGAGCGCAGCTCCCCAGTTGGAGTGGCCCTGCTCGACCTGCATGAGATTCAGACCGAGGATGACGGTCCCATCGCGGTCGGGATCGAGATATCGCGCAGGGGTAGCATACGCGTTGGGCACTTCATCGATGAAGTAGATGAGCCCGGCCTGACACCGAACAATCGCGACAAGATTCGGGACTCCTGCACGATCGAGGTATCGAGCAGCGGATCGCCCGAGGCGCTGCGAAGCTCGAGTGCGGGCGCGACTTTGGCTGAACCCGCAGCGCTGAGCGAGCACCCCTCGCTTTCATCTGTCGCGTCGTACGGCGGCTCTCCGTAGGGGTATTTTCGTGTCCGGCACAACTGCTCAGGAACAGGAAAATGGCCAAAGAGAGCGGGCGCTTGCTCACATGTTCACCGCCTTCATTGCACATCGTCCAGCCCGTCAAACGGAGGTCGCAGG
>SYAK01000195.1 GCA_005788935.1 Pseudomonadota bacterium | reverse complement strand
GGCTCGACCGGCGCGTCCGAGGCCGCGGCGTCCTGGGTCGGTCCGGGCGCCGCTGGCTCACCCGGGGCCGGCCGGTCCGCGCCAGCCCCACCGCCCGCCGCTGCAGGCGGAGCGTCGACGTGAAGCTCGCCAAGGTCGAGCACCTCTCCGGGGGCTGGCGCCTCGCCAGCTGCTGCCGCAGCAGGCCCCCCAGAAGGCGCAGCCGCGGTTGCACCGCACGCGAGGGCGACCGTGGTGTCATCGGCGCCCATCGTGCCGCGGGCGCCCGACAGCGCGCAGGCCGCGTTCGGCGCCTGCCGGCGGATCACGACCTCCCACGCAGCCCCGGGAGCGAGCGGAGCCCCGAAGCGGGTCACGCCGTCCGCGGTCACAACCAGGTCCTCGACGGGAGCCCCCGCGCTCAGCGAGAGCGTCACGGGTGCTCCGATGCCGCGCGCGTCGACGGCGACTCGACCGGTGGCCGGGCCTGCAACAGGGGCCTCGATGTCGGGCGCAGGCGGCGCGACCGGGGCGTCCCCTTCAACCGCGGCGAGGTCGAGCGCCCCTTCGGCGGGAGCCACGGGTGCTGCGGCCTCGGGTGCGGCTGCCGGCGGTGGCGCGGCCTCTGGCGGTGTCGGTGGCTGCGGCGCAGCCTCTGGTGCGGGTTCGACCGCGTTCGGCGACGTTTCCCCGCCACACGCAGCGCTCGCCATCACCGTCGCCGCGACGAGCCACAACCCTCGACCGATTCCCAAGCGCAGCAGACGCATCCCGCCCTCCGACCCGGCCCGCGACCCTGTACCCGCGACACCACCGCCAAAGTTGCCCGGACCCGGAGCGCTTGTCCATCCTGAATCTTGATGAATCCGCCTGAACCGGTCTGGAGCAGCGCCAGCGTCCTCGAGGATCGCTGCGGGGCGTTGCCGTCTTTGAGCTTCCCTTTGCCCAGCAGTGCGGCTAGAAGGCGCCCCCAAAGGTTTCGCGCGGCTCACGCCGCCTCACGCCCGGGCGCCGGGCCGGAGTGCACATGTCCGAGAAAGAAGAGGGAATCACCGTCGAAGGGACGGTCATCGAGCCCCTGAAGAACGCCATGTTCCGAGTCGAGCTCGAGAACGGCCACGTCGTCCTCGCGCACGTGTCGGGCAAGATGCGCAAGCATTACATCCGCATCCTGCCCGGTGACCGCGTCACGGTCGAGCTCTCGCCCTACGACCTCACGCGCGGCCGCATCACGTACCGCGCCAAGTGAGCCCCCCCCTCGCGGTCCCGCGCTGAGCGAGCGCGCGTTTCGGGTCTCCGAACCCGCGCGCCTCAGGCTGGACCGCGGCGCACGTCGGCGTATGCTGCGCCCATGTCGCGCAGCTCGAGCCCACACGCCGCCCGCCTGGTCACCCTCGTCACAGCCGCCCTCGCGGCGTCTTTGGCTGGCGCCTGCGACGACGGCGCACCGCCTGCGGACACTCCGTGGACGTGGCCTCTGCCTCCCGGCTTCCCGGCGCCCCGCGTCCCGACCGACAACCCGATGGGGGTCGAGAAGGTTGAGCTCGGGCGCCGGCTCTTTCACGACCGTCGTCTGTCGGGCAATGGCTCGATGGCCTGCGCAAGCTGCCACGTGCAGGCCCGCGCCTTCACCGAGGACCGCGCGACGAGCGTCGGCTCGACGGGCGAGGTCCACCCCCGTAACGCGATGTCCCTTGCGAACGCCGCCTACAACACGACGCAGACCTGGGCGAACCCGCTGCTCGTGGCGCTCGAGGCGCAGGCCCTCATCCCGATGTTCGGCACCGACCCGATCGAGCTTGGCCTCGCGGGGGCCGAAGATGCGCTGCTCGCCCGTCTCGCGGCCGATCCGGACTACCCGCCACGCTTCGCCCGCGCCTTCGGCGACGACACCATCACCCTCGACCGGGTCGTGAAGGCGATCGCGGCCTTCCAGCGCGCGCTCATCACCGTCGACAGCCCCTACGACCGGTTCTTCTACCGGGGTGACGTCGCAGCGATGAGCGAGGCCGCGCTGCGCGGGCTCGACCTCTTCTTCTCGGAGCGCCTCGAGTGCTTTCACTGCCATGGCGGTTTCAACTTCAACGCGGCCAGCGTCCACGCGACCAGCGGTTTCGTCGAGACGCCGTTCTTCAACAACGGGCTCTACAACCTCAACGGCACCGGCGCCTACCCGGAGGGCAACCGCGGTCTCTATGAAATCACCCTAAAATCCGAGGATATGGGTCGCTTCAAGCCCCCCACCCTGCGCAACATCGCGCTGACCGCCCCCTACATGCACGACGGCAGCCTGCCGACCCTCGAGGCCGTCCTCGACCACTACGCCGCGGGCGGGCGCCTCATCGAGGCCGGTCTGCTCGCGGGGGACGGACGCGCGAGCCCGCACAAGTCCCCGTTCGTACGTGGTTTCACGCTGACAGCCGACGAACGCGCGGATCTGCTCGCCTTCCTTCACGCGTTGACCGACACGACCTTCGTGAACGACCCGCGCTTCTCCGACCCGTTCGCCCCCTGAGCGAGGCCCGCCCCATGCACGCCACCGTCCGCGCCTTTGGCCCGCTGCTGCGCGCCGCCACCCTCGACACGCATTCCGATACGCCCCCGACCCAGCTCGTCGTGCTCTGTCACGGTTTCGGCGCGCCCGGAGACGACCTTGTCCCCCTCGCGGAAGAAATCGTCCGCGCGGCCCCGCGGCCCCTTCCACCGACGCGCTTCATCTTTCCCGAGGCCCCGCTCGACCTCTCGCGCTTCGGG
>SYAK01000194.1 GCA_005788935.1 Pseudomonadota bacterium | reverse complement strand
GAGAAGTCGAAATCCTTGAAGATCTCGTCCTGGCTGAAGCGCTGCCCGAAGCCCTCGGCTCCGACCGCGTCGTAGTGGCGCCGCTTGTCGGGGTCCGACAGGACCGCGTAGGCCTCATTCAGCTCCTTGAACTTCTCCTCGGCCTCGGGCGCCGGGTTGTGGTCCGGGTGGAACTGCATCGCCAGCTTGCGGAAGGCCTTCTTGATGTCGTCTTGCGAGGCGTCGCGCGCCACGCCAAGCTGGGCGTAATAGTCTTTTCGGCTCATGGGGGTCACCGGAGGAGTGAGGCGAACCGGCGGCGCGTCGGAGATGGGCCACCTGGCCGCGGGTCATTAGGCGAGGAGCATCGTCACGGACGGCTGGATTGACAAGGGCTGACGCGACAGCGCGCGCCGCCTCCCGCTGCCAGAGGCGACCTCGCCGCGACAATCGGGCGCCGGCCCGCCCGCCGCTCACCGACCGGGGCGTTGTCCCGCGTGCGCCTGAGCGGCTCCGGGGCGGCCTCTGCTAGCGCTCGTCCGAGGCCCCTCATGCCGCCACGGCCCTGACCCGTCCAGGCCCGCTGACGCAGCCTCTCCGTGGACCGGCGCCGGAAGTGTGCTAAGTCTCACAGGGTCAGCGCCCCGGGGCGCCCGCCACCCTTCGCCAGGACCGCGCCCATGCGACGCCTCAGCCCGAACGACGCGCTCTTCCTGTTCTCCGAGTCCCTCGAGACGAAGATGCACGTCGCGTCGATGATGCCTTTCACGCCGCCAGCCGACGCGGGGCCCGACTATCTGCGCGAGCTGTGGAACGAGATTCGCGGGATCCGCGAGGTCGAGGCGCCCTGGAACCAGCGCCTTCAGACGCCGGGCTGGCTCAAGAACCCGTTTCCGGCCTGGGTTCCGGCCGAGCGCGTCGACATCGACTATCACGTCCGCCGTTCTGCCCTGCCAGCCCCGGGTGACGAGCGCGAGCTCGGCGTCCTCGTCTCGCGCCTCCACGCGCACCCGGTCGACTTCACGCGCCCCCCTTGGGAGATGCACATCATCGAGGGGCTCGAGCGCGGCCGCTTTGCGCTCTACACAAAACTTCACCACGCGCTCATCGATGGCTTTACCGGCAATCGCATGCTGAGTCGCAGCCTACCGACCGACCCCGAGGACCGCACCCACCCGCTCTTCTTCACCATCCCGCAGCCGCATCGCGAGCGCGCTCCCTCCGAGCTGTCCCCCGTCGATCGCGCGCTCGTCGGCCTGAAGCGCCAGGCCGAGGCCGCCCGAGAGGTCTTCTCGGCCCTCGGTCAGGTGCGTGAGGCCCTTCGCGGTCGCCCGCCCGGCTACCCGACCGAGGCCGTCGAGGCCGGCTTCATGGCGATGCCCCAGGCCCCCGCCTGCATCCTGAACGGGCGCATCGGCCGCAACCGCCGCTTCGCGACGCAGCAATACCCGCTCGACCGGCTCAAGGTCCTCGCCCGCGACACCGGCGGGACGCTGAACGACATCGTGCTCGCCATCTCGGGCACAGCGCTTCGCCGCTTCCTGCTCGACCTGCACGCGCTGCCGACCGCGCCGCTCGTCGCGATGCTGCCCGTCAACATCCGCCCGAAGGACGACCCGGGCGGTGGCAACGCCGTCGGGACGCTGTTCGTCTCGCTCGCGACCGACCTCGCGGACCCCATCGCCCGACTCGAGGCGACGATGGCCTCGGCCCGCCGCGGCAAATCGATGCTGAAGAGCCTGTCGCGCGAGGCCATCATGCAGCTCTCGGCGTTGATGATGGCGCCGTCGGGCATGCAGACCATCGCCGGCCTGATGGGGCGCGTCCGGCCGCAGTTCAACGTCTGCATCTCGAACGTGCCCGGTCCCGAGCAGCCGCTCTACTTCCGGGGGTCACGGCTCGAGGCCGTCTACCCGCTGTCGATCCCGATCCATGGGCAGGCGCTCAACATCACCTGCCAGAGCTACGCCGACACCATCAACTTCGGCTTCACGGGCTGCCGCGACACGCTCCCGAGGCTGCAGCGCCTCGCGGTCTACACCGGCGAGGCGCTGCATGAGCTCGAGGGCGCGGTGGCGGGGTCGCGGGTCCTGTGACGCCGTGACCTGACAGGGTGTCAGATCGTCGGGAGCCCGGGCGGGTGCCCCGGTCGCCTGTCGATGGCTGGGCCGCTCGCGAGCCAGTGGTGGGCGGCGGCGCGCCCCGCGCGGTACATGTCGAGCAGCGCGGTGCGCTCGAAGTACAGATAGCTGCCAGCATTGAAGACCGTGCTGCTGGCGGGGCGGATCGGCTCGTAGAGCGTCGCGATGGTGTAGCCGAGCTCGGGACGCAGGCGCGCGAGGCGGTTGCGCTCGAGCAGCAGCTTGCGGTCGGTGTTGTACGCGTTCTCGAGGAAGGCGTCGACGAGGCGCTCGACCGCGTGGCCAAAACTGAGCGGCCGGACTGGCGCGCCCTGGCGACCAGCCGTGATGAGGACGGGGATGATGTGGGTCGCGCCGAGCGCGATGGTCGGCGCGAGCGGGGTGTTGACGAGCAGCCCGCCGTCCCAGAGGTCGCGCGTGCCGATGCGGACCGGGTTGAAGAGCAGCGGAATGGCGGCGCTCGCGGCGATGGTGTCGACCGTGATGGGGCCTGCGAGGTAGTGCGAGTCGTCGCTGTCGGCGTGCTTCTTGGGCGCGCGGTTGACGTAGCGGATGATTTC
>SYAK01000193.1 GCA_005788935.1 Pseudomonadota bacterium | reverse complement strand
TGGTTCTCGTCATGGCGAATGGCCGCGGCGAGCGGGTCGGTCGGGACGAGCGTCGGCTTCGTCGCCCTGAGCCAGGCCGTGAACGTCTCGGCGATGGGGCGGAACCGGGCCTGGCGCCGCTGCCATCGTCGCCAGCGTACCAGCCTCCGAAGACGGAGCCCTGTCGGCTCGGCGTGCACAGCGGACCAGTCGCGCCATAGGGGGCGCCGAAGGCTACGCTGCGACGCTCGCAGGGGCTGCCTGCCTCGCTGTCGAAGGTCACGGTGACGACGCGCGCGGTCCAGGCGGCAAACAGCGTGTGGGCCTCGCGGGTCGCGACCGCCGTCCCGGAGGTGACGACCTCGCCGCCGCCTGCGGGTTCGGTTCGCCAGGCCTCGAGGTCGTGGCCAGCCCGTGTGGCCTCGGGCAGCGGGCCGTAGGGCTCGTCGAGGTAGACGGTGCGGGATGGACCGCCCTTGACAGCACCACCCTGCGGGTCAAAGGTCACGAGCACCGCGAGACGCTGGCCGCAGACGCCACCGTCGGCATCGAGGCAGGGCGTCTCGCCGCGCACGTCGCAGGTCCCCGCGTCCTCGCAGCCAGCGTCCGCCACGACCACCTCCGCGAGCGGCACGTCTGTCGGCGCGATGTCGGATGACGTGGAGACCGTATCCGAGCGCGCGTCCGAGCCGTCCGTGTCGCTGCGCAGGGTGAAGCGCGTGACGTCTGGCCGACCGCCGCAGCCTGCGAGGAGGACAAGGCCTGCAGCCGCCAGGAAGGCGCCACGGATTCCGATCCGCGGAACATACGCGCATGGAACGTCCGGATCCTCGCCATGACGGAGACGAGCCTCGCGGGCTTCACCGTCGGGCTCGGAGCGCGAGCGTACCCGCTCCAGAGCACGCTTCAAGGGCTGTGGTCGCTGGCACTCGCTGGCGCTGGTTCATGATGCATGATCAGCGCCACAAGACGATTTAAATTGCTTTAAAACAATCTCGTATATTGGGGTTGCTGCACAGAAGCCGCATGAAAGACGTGTCATCGGGTGGTTGTTCGGCGAGGGACACGGCGTACCTCGAATCGGCCCCACTGCGCCCGACGTGCGCCAGGCGCGGCGCTGTGCAGCGTGCGGTCGCAGGAGCGTCAGGTGCGCCAGGGACGAGGCGGGAGGAACTGGTCTGGCAACGCGACGCCCGCCGCAGCGAGCCCCGGCGGCTGGCCTTCCTCGGGATAGAAGTAGCGGCGATACAGACGGTGAAAGTTCTCCTCGGCGCCGAGGCGGGCGAAGAGGGCGTTGAGGCCGAAGGTGATGCGGTTGAAGAAGACGAGGTCGGGCGGGAGATTGAAATGGCGGACGGTCGCGGGGCTCATGACGGCGCTGGCCTCGCGGAGGTAGGCGGCGTCGAAGCGGAAGGGGGCGTCCGTGCTGAAAGGGCGAGCGTGGTAGGCGAAGAAGTCGAAGGCCTTGTCAAGGTCGACGGGGCGGCCGGGCAGGACGATGCCGGTCGCGCGGAGGCCCGCCTCGAAGGCGCCCATGTCGCGGTCGATGATGGCGCGGTTGAGCGCGCGGATGTCGCCGAGGAAGGGGCCGTCGAAGCGCTTGACGCAGCCGAAGTCGAGGAAGGTGATGCCGCCGTCGGGGGCGAAGAGGTAGTTGCCGGGGTGCGGGTCGCCGTTGAAGACCCCAAAGAGGTGCATGCTGTCGAAGACGAAGTCGTTCAGCGCGAGCACCGCGAGGCGACGCTCGGAGGGCTCGGCGACGGCGAGGAAGTCATCGAAGGCGAGCCCCTCCGCGAATCCCTGGGTCAGGACGCGGCGGCCCGAGTGGGTGAGGTGGACAGGTGGTACGCGAATGAGCGGGTGGCCTGCCCAGATCGCCCCGAACCGGCTCTGGTTCCGCGCCTCGAGGCGATAGTCGAGCTCGTCCTCGAGGCGGGCCTTCAGCTCGTCCACCATCGCGCGGGCGTCGGTGTTCGGGAAGAAGCGCCCGATGAGCGTGACGAGGCCGCCCGTGAACCGAAGGTCACTTTGCAGCGCCTGATCGACCCCGGGGTATTGGACCTTGACGACCACGTCCTCGCCGCTTCTCAGGCGGGCGCGGTGAACCTGACCGATGGAGGCGGCGGCGAGGGGCAGCGGGTCGAAGTCACGGAAGTGGTCCGCGAGAGAGCCGCCGAGCTCGGCCTCGATGACCCCTCGTGCGAGGGCGAAGTCCATCGGCGGGGCTGCGGACTGAAGGCCTGTCAGCATCTTCTTCGCCTCGGGCGGCATGGCCTCCACCGCGAAGCTCGCGATCTGCCCGAGCTTCATGAAGACGCCCTTCATCTGCCCCATGACAGCCGCGACGTCTTCGGCGCTCTTCAGGTGGGAAGCCGCTGCGAGGGCCTCACGCCGCGCCTTGCCTGCGGCGAGCGAGCGGACCCTCAGCGCGGCCTGTCGTGCGGCTGTGCGGGTGACGACACCGCCGATGCGCACGACGCGTCCCGCGAGTGAGGTCGGAACCGCCGAGGTGCTCGGACGGGCCGGGCGTCGCCACAGGACGAACAGCAGGGCGCCGAGCGCCAGGGCGGAGATGATGGCGAGGTACAGAGCCACGGGCGCGCGTCTAGCCCGCGTAGCCGAGGGAGGCAAGCACCGAGCGGGGGGCGTGCGCGGGGAAGGCCTGGTCGAGGCGCGGGCGGCGGGCGACCCGCGGTGACCCCGACTCCCGAGCTAAACTCCATGTTTACATGTTCGGACACGACCCCGAGCCCACCAAAAAAATGGAAAAGAAGTCGCTCCCCGAGTCAGCCCTGCCGATTCAGGTTGGCCCCCAGACCAGCCTCCAGACCGGGGCCCAAGGCTGGCGGGACGACAGGGAGAGCCCGAAGCGCCGCCAGAAGCGCCGGGTCGGCGAGGCGGGCGACGGCGTCCTGGAGGTCGGTCGGTACGGGGGCGACGGCGCTGAAGCCCGGCAGCTCGAGGGACAGCGCGTGCAGCAGGTGGCGCGGGGCTGCGGGTGGGAGCACGGGCGCGTGGAGTCGCTCGCCGACGAGGGGGTGACCAAGGGCCGCGAGGTGCAGGCGAATCTGGTGAGTCCGCCCAGTGGCTGGGCGGCACAGCACAAGTCCGGCGCGGCCATCGGCGGCGACCGCGAGCGTCTCGAATCGGGTGAGCGCGGGTTTCGGGTCGCGAAGGTCTGGCGAGAGCGGCGCGACCGCAGGGAAGGACCGAGGCGAGCCGGGCTCGTCCCAGCGGCCAATCGGCAGGTCCACCTCGAAGCTCCCGCGTGGCGGCGCTCCGTGGCAGAGCGCGACGTAGGTCTTCCGGCCCGACTTCAACGCGGCTGCGAGTGGCTCCACGGCCGAGCGACGGAGCGCGAAGAGGTTCGTCCCCGAGGTGTCCTGGTCGAGCTGGTGCACGGCCCAGACTGGTCGGCCGAGCTGCGCCCGGAGCGCGTGCTCGACAGACCCCGCCGCGTCGGGGGTGGGCCCGGTCGAGGGCATGCCGGATGGCTTCGCGATGACGACCGCGCGCAGGTCCTGGTAAAGGATCGTGAGCTTCGAATGCATCGCGCTACGGTCTCGTGGCTCGTTCTCCCGCCGCGGCAGCCCGCAGCGCGGCAGGCAGCCCGTAAGCGAGCAACTCGGCCGCGGAGATGACGGTCCAGTCGCTGCCATCGGCCTCAAGCGTCGCCAGCAGTGACGCGGGCCCGACCACGACGGTCACGCCGCCGTCCTCGGGGACGTGGCGCGCGAAGGCCTCACGGACCGCCTCTGCGCTGACGCCCGTCACCGTGTCGGCCCAGTTGGCGAGCCACGTCACCGGGATCTGGTTGACCGCGAGGAAGCGCAGCTGCGACAGCGTCGCCGGCAGCGACTCGAAGCGGAAGGGGAAGGTGTTCCGCAGGTTCTGCTGCATCGAGGCAAAGGGGGCTGGCGGGAAGACGCCCGCCCGCATGCTGGCCACGAGGTCGCGGGCGAGGCCGATGGCGCGCGTCAGCTGGGTCGGCGGGGCGTCCGAGCGGATGACGGCCAGATCCGGCCGCGGGCCACCGAAGTCGGCTTGCGCATAGGCTCCGTAGGTCAGGCCTTCGCGGACGCGCAGCACCTGGTTGAGCCGCGAGGTGAAGTCGCCGCCGAGGAGGTGGAAGCCCATGCGGAGCGCGCCGTAGTCGGGATGGTCGAGGCGGACGGGGGTCTGGAAGCCGAGGCGCCACTGGATCTGGGAGGCGTTCTCGGTCTCCACCGTCACGAGCAGGTGGCGCGCCGGGGCGTTCGCGCGGGCGGGGGCGGTGGCCGACGGGTTCGTGAGGCAGCCCTCGGCGTCACACAGGCTGGCGCAGAGCCGCGCAGAGGCGGCAGCGCGCTCGCAGCGGACGTCACCCTCGGACCAGCCTGTCGCGCCGAAGCTCCGGCTGAGCCAGGCCCGCATCGGGCCCTCCTCGAACGAGCCTCCGATGACGAGGACCGCATGGGCGGGCGTCATGACACGGTGGTGCCAGCGGACCACGTCGGCGCGCGTCAGACGCTCGACCGAGGTCATCGTCCCGAACTCGGGCCGCCCGTCGGGGGTGTCCCCGTGCACCACCGCACGCAGCGCAGCCTCGGCGATGGTCGCGTGCTGGGCTGTCAGGCGGTCGATGTTGGCGAGCCGCAGCGCCCTGTCGCGCGCGACGCTGGCCTCCGGAAAGGCGGGGGCGAGTGCAACGCGCCTCAAGAGCCCGAGGAAGCCGGCGACGCCGTCAGCCTCGAAGGTCGGGATCGCACCGCTCAGGACGAGGCTGTGGCGATCGACGCTCACCTCGAGCGAGGCCCCGAGGCTTGCCAGAGCGTCAGACAGCCCCGCCTCGTCGAGCGCGGGGGCGTCGCCGTCCGCGGCCACACCTGCGGTCATGAGGCCCGCGACGAGCGAGGCGAGACCGTCCTGGCCGGCAGGGTCGGCATTGGCACCCGCCCGCACGGCGAGGTGGACCTCGAGCCAGGGGCTCTGACGGTCGGGTCGCAGCACGACCTCGACGCCGTTGTCGAGCGTCAGCCGCGCGTGGTCGGGGATGGAGGCTGGGGCCGCGAGGGTCGCGGCGGCGAGCGCAGAGAGGAGCCCGGTCGTCATCGCGATCATCGCGAGGCCTCCTTCGGGGCGGCATGGTCGGTGAGCGGGAGTCCCGTGACGCTCAGGTCGTCCATCAGGGCTGCGAGGGCGGCCAAGGCGGCACCCCGGGGGTCGTCGGGTGCCGGGCGAGACGTGGGTGCCAGCGCGGTGAGGGCCGCCATCAGCGTGTCCCGCGCGGCCTGGGCCGTCGCGTGCCGCCCATGGAGGTCCTGGACGACCGACTGCAGCAGGCCAATGGCGAGGTCGACATCGCGGCCCCCAGGTCCCTGCCTCAGCGCCGTGCCACGACCGCGAGCCGCCCGGGTGACAACGCCTCGTTCACCGCGCAGCCCGAGCAGCACCTCGATGGCATCCTCCGCGGCGAGCCCGCGGGTCCGAGCCTTGCCCTGCCACGCCGCGAGCCGATCTCCGAGTGCGCGCCGCTGCCCCTCGAGTTCGGCCTGAGCCTTTGTGAGTGCGGCCTTCCTGGCCTCGAGCGCTGTGGTCCGCTTCGTCGTGCCGATCTCGGCCTCGGCGAGATGGCGCGCGATGGCCGTACGCGTCTCCGTATCGGTCGCCTCGGTGATGGCCTTCGCCCCTCGCTCCCCGAGCTTCGCGATGGCGCGCGCCTCGGCCGCGACAAGGCCCGCCTCCTCGCGCAACTCCGCCGCGCGCACGAGCCCCTCGAGGGCTTCGGCGAGCAGCTCCGAGAGCGCGCTTGACGGCGGGTCGAGGGCCGTGATGACGTCTGCGAGCTCACGGATCCGCTGCCACGGGACGAGGGTCAGGCGCACCCGAGGTCCGGCGAGCAACGCCGCCGCGATCCGCCTCAGGTCGGCGTCCGTCACGGCCTCGAGGGTCGCGAGGCGGTCATGGAAGGCGAGCGGTGCGCCCGTGCTCGCGAGCGCGAACCCGACCGTCTCGGCGAGGTCCTTGTGCGACAGGTTCGCCCCCACCATGTCCGCTCGGATGCGTGCAAGCGCCCGTCTCCGGGCGTCATCGGGGAGCCCGCTCGCGGCGATGTCTCCAAGGGCCGACTCGATGGCCGCCACGGCCGACGCGGCGGTCTTCCCCGGCGCCAGATCGACCCGCCAGAGCCACGCGTACGGGTAGCGCAGGGGCGTCAGCGCCGCTGAGACATCCGTCGCGACCGGGTCGTCCGTCAGCACGAGCGCCTGGTTGACGCGGCCCGACTTGCCAGCCGTCAGCGCATGGTCGATGAGCTCGAGGGCGGCGAAATCGACCGTCGAGGCGACGCCCGGGGCGCGCCAGCTGAGAAAGACGGTGGTCGCCGGGGCCTCCCGCACCAGGTGGGTCCGTCGCGTCCCCTCCCAGCGCTCCACAGGCAGCGGAGGGGGAGGCGCTGGCCGCTCGCGCGGGGGGACCTTGCCCCAGGTCTCCGCGATCACGCGGTCGGCCTCCTCGGGCGCGAAACCACCCGAGATGATGAGGCTCGCGTTGTCGGTGTGGTAGTGGCGGGCGTGGTAAGCCTGCGCCTCCTCGAGCGTGATGGCGTCGAGATCCGTCATCCAGCCGATGGGGCCCCAGCGATACGGAAAGGTGTCGAATGTGTCACGGATTGCCTGCTCGCCAGCGATCTCGGCGGGGTCAGCGTCCACCCGGAGCCGGCGCTCGTTCTTGACGACCTCGCGCTCGGGCTCGAGGTGGAGGAAGTCGACCTTCAGGTTCGCGAACCGGTCGGCCTCCATGTCGAGCAACTGCGGCAGGTGCTCGCGCGGCGCCCAGACCCAGTAGGCGGTCGCGTCCTGGTAGGTGAACGCGTTGTTGCGCGCGCCGAGCGGGTTCAAGGCGTCGTCGTAGTTCGGGAAGCGGGCGGTGCCCTGAAACATCAGGTGTTCAAAGAAGTGCGAGAGTCCCGTAATGCCATGAGAGGCCTCGAGACCCTCACGCTCGTCGACCGACCCGACCCGCACCCACAGCTGCACGCAGACGAGCGGCGACGACGCGTCGGGCAACAGCAGCACGCGGAGGCCGTTCGGCAGTGTGCGTTCCAGGATCGTCGGGCGGGTCGCTGTCGCGGCAGGCACGAGCGGGCCTGCTGTCGTCTCGGGGCTGGCCGCACGTGGAAGCGGGCGATTCGAGGCACAGGCCGAGAGGAGCGACGCGAGGACGGCGCTTCGGGCGAGGGTGGACTTCATGGGCCTCCAGTCAGTGGGCGTCGGGATTCGGTCTGCGTCGGGCCGCTTGCGCCCGCGCCGGGCCGTCGTCTCCAGGCTCCCCTTCGAGCAGCGCGTCGAGGTCGGCCTCGGTCGGGGTGGCCGGGATGGTGTAGGTCTCACTCAGCCAGCGCGAGAGGTCGACGAGCTTGCAGCGCGGACTGCAGAAGGGACTCGAGGCCGGCGTGGTCGGCTGGTCGCAGATGGGGCAGGCGGGCATGGACGGGGTCTCGCACGGCGGGCGGAGGGGTGCAAGCGCGGCCCGTCTCGAGGCATCCCGCCGCGGGGGCGACGCATCGCTGCATCGCGAATGGGCAATCGTGTATTCAAACGAGCAATCGAATACGCGTGTCTTTTGACACACAGACCGTCATCCGGCTGTCCGTGGCAGCCCCTCGAAGGCCCGACGGCCTGCGAGCAGGGCCCCCTCGATGCTGCGTTCGCCGAGATCGTCCCCGCACGCGACGAGCCCGGGCGCGAGGGCGCGCCATCCCGGAGCGTCCAGTCGGGCCGCGCGCTGAGCGGGCAGCGCGTCGGGCAGCGCGTCGGTCGCGAGCAGACCGAGGCGACCGCGGTCGAGGCCGAGCCAGCCCGCGAGGTCCGTCCGGACCTGCGCCTCGTGCCCCGGATCCGTTGCAGCGACGCCGTCGGTGCTGGCCGAGATG
Source organism: Pseudomonadota bacterium (assembly GCA_005788935.1). The sequence continues at coordinate 1,227 of SYAK01000193.1, read as the reverse complement.
AGGGTCTGACCCTCGGGGGCGTAGGAGGGGCAGACTGTCGAGAGCGGCGCCACGTGGTGCAGCGTGGCTTCGCCCGGGCCGCCGAGCAGCAGGATTGGGCGGGAGAGCCTCTCGGGGCGGGGACCCGTGACGGCGTAGTGGAACGTCGTGGTCGCCTCGTCGCCGACCTGCGCGAGATCGTCGAGGGCGGCCGCTGACGGGTGTCCAGCCGCCGCGAGGAGGCGCCGAGCCATCCGCCCGCCGGTCGCGAGGATGATGTCGGACGCCGCGAGGACGCTGCCGTCGTCGAGCGTCACGGCTCTGGGTACGACCGCCCGGACCCGGACCCCCAGCCTGAGCGCGCGCGCTGGAAGGCGGGCCGCGAGGCTTGCGGGGATGGCGCCCATGCCGCGCGCAGGAAGGGCGGCGAGGCCGGTCGCGAAGCGTCCGAAGAGACGCAGGAAGACAGGGGCCGGTGCGGTCAGCGCGCGGTCGAGGAAGACGCCGCCGAAGAAGGGCACGAAGAAGCGTCCGAAGGCACGCTCGGAGAACCCGGCGCCGCGCAGGAAGGCGGCCGTCGTGAGGCTGGTCAGACGCGGGTCGGGTCGATTACCCCGGGCGAGCGCCAGTGCCTGGCCGCGCAGCCGGACGAGGCGCAGGGCGTCGGCGGGCGGCAGCACAGACAGCCAGGACGGGTCGAGGGCTGAGGCCGGGTCGCGCCAGGGGTCGGAGGCGCGGGCGAAGCGATTGCCGAGGCGCACGAGGGCTCCGGGCGCGAAGGTGCGCAGGTCGAGCGCCTTGAAGTCGAGCACGCGCGAGGCCTCGTCGTAGGACGTCAGGAGGACCTGGAAACCCCGGTCGAGGATGAAGCCGTCTCGGACGACCGAGCGAACCCGTCCCCCGACCTCGGCCTCGGCCTCGAGGACTGTCACGGGGTGGCCAGCGCGGTGGGCGGCGAGGGCGGCGGCTAGCCCCGAGAGCCCGGCTCCGATGACGACGACATGGCGGGCGGGGTTGGTCATCGCGCGGACTCCTCGGGCTTGCAAGGCGATGCGGAGGGGAGGCGCCCGCGCGCCTGGCGCGCGGGGCAGGGCGAGGGGTCGACACGGGGGCGCAGCGGTCAAGGGAGATCGGTGTGGACAGGGCGGGACGGTCGCGTTTGACAATCGAACCCCGCCCGGATTATCGCGCTCCGCCCCTGCGTTGCGCCGAGCCGCGCACAGGCCGGCCCCCGTCTCCAGCCGTCAC
>SYAK01000192.1 GCA_005788935.1 Pseudomonadota bacterium | reverse complement strand
CGACGCAGAGCTCGCCGTGCTGCGGACCTGGGGCAGCCCGCGGGCCCCGACCGACCTGCCACAGCTCTCGCGCACCGAGCTGCTCGCGGCCCGCGACCTCCTGCGCACGACGGTCCACGTCGCACCTGCCATCCACGAGTGCCTCGTCGACATCGCGCGGACGCTCCGCGAGGACAAGCGCGTCCTGCAGGGGGTCTCGACCCGCGCCCTCGTCCTCGCCATCCCGGCGCTGCAGACCCTCGCGGCGCTGCGCGGGCGGGACTTCGTGAGCCCCGACGACATCGCCCACCTCGCGGTCCCGCTCTTCAAGCACCGCATGGAGCTCGTCCCGGGCGTCGATGACGCGGCCCCCGTCATCCGCGATGCGCTGACGCGGCCGTTCGAGGCCCTCGCGCGAGCGGGCCTGCGGAGGGGCGCGTGAGGCAGACCCTCGTCGCCCTGACCGCCGCCGCAAGCGCCCTCCTCCTCGGAGGGGTCGGCAGCGGCTGCGACGCGTTGCTCGAGGCCCCAGAGACCGCCCTGCCAGCGGACCCGCGGCCCGATGCGGCGTGGCTCGCGGGCGACGCGGTCGAGCGAGAGGCGTGGGACGCGCTCGGCGCGAGCAAGCCAGTCGTCGCGAGAGAGAAGGCGGAGGCCGCGCTGAAGGCCCACCCGGGGTCGTTTCTGGGCCACTGGGTGCTCGCCCAGGTCATGCACGTCTGGGACGGCCACCACGCCCGCGCGGGCTATCTGTACGACCAGACCCGGGGCATGCTCGAGGCCCGCTTCGGCGCGCGCCCGACGGACGCGGCGGCGCGCATGTGGCACAAGCGGCTGCTTGACGCGCAGGCCGATCTGCTCGGCGAGATGGACGACCGCGAGGGGCAGCTGCGGCTCATCGCCGAGCATGACGCCCTCTACGAGCCGCGCCTCGAGAGCGAGAGCATCTGGCCGCTGATGAAGCTCGGACGCTTCGACGAGGCGCTGAAGGTCGGCGAGAAATTCATCTATTCCGATGAGTTCTATGAGCGGGTGGCCGGCTACAACGGCATCATGGCGGTGCATGACGAACGGCGCGACAAGACGCAGGCCTACACCTGGGGCAAGAAGGGCATCGAAGGGACGCAGGGCCGCAGCTGCATCCTGCTCTTCAACACGGCGCAGAGTGCGCTCATGCAGTTCCACTTCGACGCGGTCGAGGACTACTCACGCCGCGCCGCGCGGGCCGAACTGAAGGACTGCCCCTCGTCGACCTGGGAGCATCTCCTGTCGGCCCACCTGCAGAAGGGCGAGTTCCAGAAGGCCATCTCGGCCTACCGCAAGATCCGCAGCTACCCGATTGAACCGCGCTACCGCCAGATGTTCGACAAGAACAACAAGGCGCTGCTTGCGGAAATATTGCTGTCACTTGGCAAGTTCGAGGATGGCGTCGAATATGCCAAGATCGTCTTCACGGCGCCTGACCGGGCCGGCATGGTCAGCCTGTCGAACGAGGACATCCGCTTCGCCCACGGCATCCTTTACTGGATCCTCCTCGACGCCCGCATCCGGCAACTCGAGGACGCGGCCTCCCATGAGCCGCTGCTCCGGCGCGCAAGCCTCGCCTGGGAGCGCGGCGCGCTCGAACTCAAGCGCCTGGAGTTGCAGCGGATTCTCATGCACCTCGCGGCCGATGACGCGCTGCTCGTCGTGAACCTCCGGCCCTTCATGCGCGGCGTCCGCCCCTGGTACGCCGGCGCTGTGGCGCGCATCTTCGGGCCAGGCCTCGCCATGGCGGCCCTCGAGGAGGCCCGCGCGCTCGACGCCCCGCACCTCGATGGTCGCGCGCTGGCCTACTTCGACGCGGTCGCCGCCGAATTCGCCTTCCAGGCCGAAGACTTCGAGAACGCGGCCGCTCGCGCCCGAACGGCCGCGTCGGCGCTCGCGAAGGACAACGCCCTGCTCGTGGCGCGCGCCGAGGCGATCGCCGCGCTCTCCGACGCCGAGCTCGGCGCCGCCCCCGATGCACCAGCCCAGGTCGCCGCGCTGAAGAAGGTCCTGCAGCGCTTCCCCGGCCTCCTGCGGGACCTCGGCGCCCGTCTCCACGTCGGTGTCACCGTCTCGGGCGGCGCGCTCGCCGACGCGGTCGCGGCCCGGATCCACGACCACGCCCGCTTCGAGACAGGCGGCGCCACCCCCTTTGGCGTGTCCGTCGAGGCCGAGGGCGAGGCCCGCGTGACGATCTGCCTCGGGTCCGCCGACGGCTTCAAGTTCGGCTGCAAGGAGACCCGTTTCGAGGACGGCAAGACGCTGCCCGAGGGAGCGACGAAGGCCGCGCTCGCGCTCGACGCCTTCGTCGACGAGCTGTTCTCGCCGAAGGTCGAGCTGACCTCGACCGACATCCACTCGCTCGACGGCTCGCCCGTACGCCAAAGCGCCGACGAGGCGCTGAAGGGGCTCCTGAAGTCCCGCGTCCTTGACCCGGAGGAAGACCGTTGAAGCGCAACGCCTTCATGTGCCGTGTCCTGTCTGTCGCCGCGCTCGCGCTCGGGGCCACCCCTGGGTACGCGGAGGCCCCGCGCCCCGACGATGTCCTCAAGGGCCTTGTCCGCGGCAAGCGCGCCTGCGAGGCCGCGGGCGGAAGCTGGTACGACTCGGCGCGCCTCAAGGGCTGCCACCGGCGAGGGGCCCAGACAGGCGTCTGGGAGCTCTACGACGAGGAGAACGACGGCGTCCTGACGGCGCTGCTCGCGAAGGACGGCGAGCGCATGGAGGGCCCGGCCATCCAGTTCTTCCCGACGGGCGAGGTCATGGCGGTCATGACCCACAAGGCCGACAAGGTCGCGGGCGAACGACGCTCGTTCTGGCGCAACGGCAACCCGCGCGAGTCCAGGGTCTATCGCGACGACGGCTCGGGGAGGCGCGAGGGCCCCTGGCGCCAGTTCGCGCCGCATGGCGGGCCGATGATCGAGGGGGCCTATGTCGATGACGCGCTCGACGGGCCCTTCGTCGAGTGGTCCCACGCCTGCGTCAAGCGCCGTGAGGGACGCTACATCAAGGGACAGGAAGAAGGGACCTGGTACGAGTGGAGCGACCGGGGGCTGCTCGTCTCGGTCGGCGACTACAAGGCTGGCAAGCGCGTCGGCGTGTGGCGCTTCCACGACGCGGAGTCGGGCAGCCTGCTCGAGGAGGGACCCTACGTCGAGGGGCTGCGGGACGGGCTCTGGACAGAGCACTTCGCGAACGGCTTCCGGTTCCGCGAGGTCCTGTGGCGCGCCGACAGGCGCCAGAGCCCGGACGGGGTCGCCGCCTGTGAGGCCGGGCGCGGGACATGGGCCGTGGATCTCGTGCGGCGCGAGGAGGGCTGCCTCGTCGGCGAACCGCCGGACACGAAGCGCCTCGGTGTCTGGACGAGCTGGTATGACACTGGCGAGAAGCGCCGCGCCGAGACCTGGGAAGGCGGCGTGCTCGACGGCCCGGTCACCGAGTTTCACAAGGACGGAAAGGTCCTCGTCGAGGGTCGCATGCGGAGCGGCGTGCCCGACGGCGACTGGATGTGGCGGGACGCGACCGGCAAGATCTTTGGAACTGCAACCATCACGGCAGGCACCGGGGCCTGGGTCGCGTACTGGCCAAACGGCAAGCTGCGCGAGTCTGGCGCCTGGCGCGGTGGCGCGCGACACGGCGTGTGGACGCTGAACTTCGAGAACGGCAACCTCGAGCTGCGCGAGACGTGGGACGGTGGCGTGCGCGACGGGCCGATGACGGCGGGCTACAACACCGGCGAGGTCAAGGTCGAGGGGGCCTTCAAGCGGGACGATCGCTTCGGCATGTGGACCGCGTATTATCTGACGCAGCGGCCCGCGTGGCGCGGCACCTACAGCGAGAGCGGCGAGCGCACCGGCGCGTGGGAGAACTTCCACTGGGAGGGCAGCCTGCGGTCGGCGGGTGCGCACGTGGCGGACGCGGAAGAGGGGCCGTGGCGGTTCTGGCACGAGACCGGCGAGCTGGCCTCCGAGGGGCCGATGCGCGCTGGCAAACGTCATGGGACCTGGCGATTTTACTGGAAGAATGGCGAGCTGTGGCGCGAGGTGGCGTTCGTCGAGGGGGCCGAGGTCGGGACGGGGCAGGACGCCTGCGAGGGCGCGGGCGGCAAGTGGCACGTACTCGCCGACGAGCGGGCCGCGGGCTGCGAGGCCTGTCGTTGGGCGCCTGCGGGTACCGCGGACGCCATGCGGGCGGAGGCGGACGGAGAAGGCGGGGGAAGCCCGAGGGTGGAGGCGACGGTGGAGGCGGGGGAGATCCCCGTCGAGGCGGCGCCAGTCGTCGAGGAGACGCCCGAAGCGGCGGCGGGAGAGGCCGTGACGCCCGCCCCGAAGTCCGGCGAGGCGGCCGCCCGCGGCGAGGTCCTGCGGTCTCAGGAGCAGCAGTGGATCTTCTGGTTTCCGAACGGCAAACGCGAGAAGGAGGGCCGCTTCGAGGAGGGCAAGCCCTCGGGGCCGTGGACCTTCTGGTACGAGAGTGGCCAGACGATGCTGAAGGGTACCTTCCAGGCTGGCGTCGAGGACGGGGCGTGGGAGGGCTTCCACCCGAACGGGGCGGCGCGCTTCCGCGGGACCTTCGCGGCGGGCGTTGAGCAGGGCGACTGGCAGGTCTTCCATGCGACTGGCAAGCCTGCCATTTCAGGTCGTTACGAGGCTGGCAAGAAGCAGGGGCCGTGGGCGTGGTTCGACGCCGAGGGCCGACGGCAGCAGGAGGGGACCTTCGTCGACGACGAGGAGACGGGCGCATGGAAGACCTTCTGGCCCGACGGCAAGGTGGCCTCGGAGGGCACCTACGACAAGGGGCGGCGCGCGGGCGTCTGGACCTGGTATCGGGCCAACGGCAGCGTCTGGCGCAGCGCGAGCTACGTCGACGGCCGCGAGGCGAAGGCAAGACCGCCCGCCCCCTGAGGGTGGCTCGCACCCCCTCGCGGCCCGCGTGGGCTGGCCTGGTTGAAATCGGACCCGCGAGGTCCGATTCGCCCCTTGCGGTCTCGCAAGGACGGGCGCACACTGTCGCCGCTCGCGCCCCCGGTCCCGCGACGACGAAACCGGGGGAACGCGAGACGACCGACCCGCGGCGCTCCGGCGCGCGCCATTTTCGGAGGCAGGACATGGGCTTTGACGCATCCGACGCGAACCACCAGCAGATCGACGCGCTCGTCCGGCAGCATGACGTGCTGCTGTTCATGAAGGGCACCAAGGTCTTCCCGCAGTGCGGCTTCTCGGCCACCGTGGCGGGCATCCTGACCGAGCTCGGGACGCCGTTTCACACGGTCAACGTCCTCGCCGACGGCAACATCCGCGAGGGCGTCAAGAGCTACAGCGACTGGCCGACCATCCCGCAGCTCT
>SYAK01000191.1 GCA_005788935.1 Pseudomonadota bacterium | reverse complement strand
GTGTCGGTTCGAGCCCGACCTTCGGTAGAGCAACGCGAATCGGCCCGGACCCCGACGGGCGGGCCCGACCCAGCGAGTCGGAGGCCCCCTCTGGAACCGATCCCCGAGATGCGTTTCGCCGCACGCACCGACATCGGTCGCAAGCGCGAGCACAACGAGGACAACTTCCTCGTCGACCGTCGCATGCGCCTGTTCATTGTCTGCGACGGGCTCGGCGGACACCACGGCGGCGAGATCGCGAGCGCCATGGCGGTCAACGTCACGCGCGAACACCTCCGTGACCACCGGACGACCCTCGACCGGCACGCGGGGGCCGCGAGCGAGCGGCCCGAGGTCCTCGCACTTCTCCGCGAAGCCGTCACGGTGGCCAACGCCCGGGTCCACGAGCGGGGCCGCCTCTCGGGCACGGGCCGCGCAATGGGCACGACGCTGTCGCTGCTGCTCCTGCTCGGGGGGCGAGCCTACGTCGCGCATGTCGGCGACTCCCGCATCTACCGGTTCCGGGGCGGCGTCCTTGACCAGCTGACGACGGATCACTCGCTTCTCCAGGAGGTCCAACTCGGCCTGCTGGCCCTCTCCGAGAACCCCGGCGCGGTCGCCGCTGCCGTGACGAAGAACCAGATCACGCGCGCGGTCGGTGTCCATCCCGACGTCGAGGTCGACGTCGCCTCCTGGGAGCTGCGCCCGCACGACCGCTTCCTGCTCGCGAGCGACGGCCTCCACGGCCCCGTCGACGACCGCACGCTCGCGGCCTCGCTCGAGAGCGCCGACCCAGACCAGCTGGTGGCCCGCCTCGTCGATCTTGCCAACGCTGCTGGCGGCCCGGACAACATCACCGCCATCATCGTCGACGCGCCCGAGGTCCTCGAGACCGACCTCCCCGCCGCCGCCGCCCTCCAGCGCGAGGCCATCCTCGCAGCCCGCAGCCTCGAGATCTTCCGCCCCCTCACGGACCCGGAGCTGACGCGCCTGTTCGAGCTCGGGACCCGGACGCACGCGCTCCCGGGCGAGCGCATCGTGGCGCCTGGAGAGGCCCTCGCGGGGCCCATGCTGCTTATCACCGGCGAGCTGCGCGCCGCATTCCCGAACACAGCCTCCCGCGGTCCGGAGACCCTCGCCCCCGTCCGCGCACCCGCGTTGCTCTTCGAGGATGCCCTCCTGACAGAGCGTGCGGCGTCCTTGACGGTGACCGGCGGCCCGGGCGGTGCCGTCCTCGTGCGGATGCCGCGCGAAGCGATCCTGTTGGGGCCGCTGCGCGAGCCGAGCCTCTTCCTGAAGGTCGCGCGCACCGTCGCGCTGACGCTCTCCCGTCGGCTCGAGGAGGCTGCGGCCTCGCTCGCCTCACCAGCGGCCCTCGTCGTGGACGTGGGCCGCTCGACCCGGCCCATGGCCCGACCGCCAGCACCGACGTTGCCGCCCGCCCTGCCGACGGGCTCCGAGGGGCCGCGCACCGGCCGCGCGATCGCACGACCGACCGTGACCGAGGCGCCGGCCAACCGTACGTCTGCGCCTCCGCCCCCGCCTCCAGCCCCGAACGGTTCCTTCGACGCCAGATCTGCCTCGCGCGGCCTCGCCACCGTGCCAGGCCTCGCGTCGTCCTTTGCGGTCTCGGACTCCGCGGACCAGAAGCCCCCAGGCATGCGGACGGGCGACTTCGAGGCGCTCACGCCGCAGCAGCTGCGCAACACGATCCCCGGTCTCCCGTCCTCCCGGACGGCGCTCGGTCCATTCGAGACGCGCCGGCCAGACGACGGCAGCGGGCCGGAGGCCTCGTGAAGCCTGACGCCCTGCTTGCGCTCGCGGCCTCGGCCTGCGCGGCGTGTTCTGCGCCGAACGGCGATGACGCGCCACTCGGCCTCGCCCCGATTCCGGCGCGCGTGACCGAGGCCGACCTGAAGGCGCGTGACGCGGCCGACGAGGCCCAGCGCAAGGCTGAGACAGCCGAGCTGCGCAAGCTGCTGACGGGCGGCACCGAGGTCTTCAGGCTCGATCCCGCGACCGACTCCTCGCTCGCCGCCTTCACGCGCGAGCGGCTGCCCGACGAGGCCGCCCCCGCGAACTGGACGGTCGAGAGCGGGTGGCTGCGCAACGACGACGCCCGCAACCAAGGGCTTTGGCTCGAGATTCTGCCCGCCGAGGGGCCCATCCGCATCGAGTACACTGCGCGCAGCCGCAAGCCGCCCGCCAAGCGGCCCTTCCCGGGTGACATCAAATGCGAGGCCTTCGCGACCGCCCCACGGCACGAGGCCGGCTACAGCTTCATCAACGGCGGCTGGGCGAACCGCTTCGACACGATCGCCCGCCTCGGCGAGCACTCGGCCGACGAGCGCCGCACCCCTGCGAAATCCGTCGAGCAGGACCGGCCCTACCACTACGCCATCCTGCGCCGCGGTGGGCGCCTCGACTTCCTCCGCGACGGCGAGCTGGTCTATACGTTCAACGATCCCAACCCTGTCGCGGGGCGCTGGTTTGGCTTCAACAACTGGCTGTCAGCCGTCGAATACAAGGATCTCCGTGTGTTCACCCTGACGCCTGCGCCGTGACGCGCGACACGCGAAGTCGGCGCATTTTTTTCTTTCCGCCGCCGCTGGTTTCCATTACAACCCGGCTCCCGGTCGCGGCGACCTTCGGTTGCCAACGCCACCTTACCCGCGTGCATGTCGCACGCGCCCTCTCCGCCGCGTGCGGAGCCGAACCTGGAGAGACACATGGCCCGTGGTGACAGCTCGCTGAAGATGCGTCAGCGCAAGCGGCAGGACAAGAAGAAGGCCCGGGACCAGCGCAAGCGCGCTGCCCAGGTTGCTGCTCAGGCCCCGGTGAAGCCGGCCGCCCGCGGCAAGAAGAAGGCCTGATTGGGACGCGCCCCGTTGGGGCGTTGATGCGAAAGTGGCGGAATTGGTAGACACGCTGGTTTCAGGTACCAGTGGGTGCAAGCCCTTGGGGGTTCGAGTCCCCCCTTTCGCACCAGGGAAGAGGCAGGTTCGCAAGAGCCTGCCTCTTTTTTTTCCCAAATCCGGCGGGGTTGGCGAGGGCCACGTCGATTTTTCGCCCGAGGGGGATGACACGGCGCGGTCTGGATGCCACTGTGGGAGCGTCCTTGCCGGACCGGGCACCTCACAAAACTCCAGCCCGTAACACGGACCCTGGGATTCGTCCCTGACTGCGGTGTGCAGGCCCGCCGGGTGCTCACGCGCCCGAATCGAGCGGGAAGCCTGAAGCGGTCATCATGAAGCCCACCTGACGCAGGTTGGGCTGGGGTCTCGGAGGTTCCCGCCGGCAGGGGCACTTATCCCGCGGGCCGCGGCGAGCGGCCGCGCCTGCCAGGTGCAGGTGTCCTGCTTGACCCGCCCGAAAGGAGCCCCCGGTGAAGGCCATCGTCATCCGCAACCACGGCGGCCCCGAGGTCCTCGCTTGGGAGGACGTGCCCGACCCGGTGGCTGGACCGGGCGAGGTCGTCGTCAAGGTGCGCGCGGTCGCGCTGAATCACCTCGACATGTGGATCCGGCGCGGGGTCCCGGGAGCCCCGTTCCACCTGCCAGCGATCACCGGCGCCGACGTCTCGGGCGAGCTCCACGCGACCGGCCCTGGGGTCGAGGGGCTCGCCATCGGGTCCGAGGTCCTCGTGGCGCCCGGTGTCGCCTGCGGCCTGTGCGCGGCATGCGCGGGTGGCGCCGACCATCTGTGCCCGCGCTACACCGTCCTCGGCGAGGGCTGCGACGGCGGTATGGCCGAGTTCGTCAAGGTGCCAGCCGCCAACGCCGTGCCGAAGCCCGCAAACCTGAGCCACGTCGACGCGGCGGCCATGTCGCTCACGTTCCTGACGGCCTGGCACATGCTGGTCGCGCGCGCCGAATTGCGAGCAACGGAGACCGTGCTGGTCCACGCCGCTGGCAGCGGTGTCGGGACGGCAGCCATCCAGATCGCCCGCTTCCTCGGAGCGCGGGTCATCGCCACCGCGTCACGTGAGTCCAAGCTCGCGGCGGCGCGCGACCTCGGCGCCCACGAGGCCGTCTCGACCTCGGACCCGGCCTGGACGCGGCAGGTGAAGGCCTTGACTGGCGGGCGCGGCGTCGACGTCGTCTTCGAGCACGTCGGCGGACAGGTCTTCGAGGACAGCCTGAAGGTGCTCGGCCGCGCGGGGCGACTTGTGACGTGTGGCGCCACGACCGGCGTCGATGCGCGCGTCAACCTGCGCCACATCTTCTTCAAGTCGCTCTCGATCCTCGGGTCGACGATGGGCTCGCGCGGCGAGTTCCATCATCTCGTGCGGCTCTTCGCGGCGGGCGTCTTCAGGCCCGTCGTCGACCGCGTCCTGCCGCTCTCGGAGGCGCGGGCGGCTCACGAGGCCCTCGAGCGGCGGGAGGTCTTCGGCAAGATCGTGCTCGTGCCCTGAGAGGGCGTGGGATGGCTGCCGTCCAAGGTGGCCTTGACGGACGTCAGGTGCTGGCGGCGCCCATGCCGGCCCCAGCGCCCGTCGCGCCACCCAGGGGCGACGCCGCGCCGACCCCGCCGCCACCTGCGGGCGTCGGGCCGCCGCCAGCCGCGCCCGTGGCCGCCGTGGTCCGCCCCAAGCTGCCGCCTGTGCCCGCTGACCTCAAGGGTCCTCGATGACGCCGGAATGACGCTGT
>SYAK01000190.1 GCA_005788935.1 Pseudomonadota bacterium | reverse complement strand
GGTCAGCTGATCCCGGGCCTCCGCGAGGCGGCCCGCCCGGGCGAGGGCCACGCCAGCCGTGAAGCGCGCCGTCCCACCGAGCGCCTCGGCGAGTGCCGTGGCTGCCTCTGTGGCCGCGACGAGGTCGCCCTCGGCCGTCAGCGCGGCCACGTGGGCGGCGATGAGCGGCGGCAGGAACGGCAGCTCGGCGCGGGCCTGCGGGGTCATCGCGCGCACCGCCGTGGCCGTCTGGGCGAGCAGCGCGCGGCATGCGGGGGCCTGCTCGGGCGGCAGCGTCTGGGCGAGCTTCCACGCGAGGAAATGGTCGTGCGGCGCCTCGGCGACGGCGCGCTCGAGCAGCGCGAGATTCCGCTCCCGCTTGCGCTGCCGCTCGGCGGGGTCCGCGTAGCCGATGTCGATGAGCGACACGCGCGCGTCTGGCCAGTCGCGGGCCCCGAGCGCCGCGATCGACGGCGAGACGTCCTCATGCACACGCCCGCTGTAGCGGATGCGCGGGTGTCGGCGGAAGAGGCGCAGCGCCGTGTAGCTGCCGAGCTCGGGGCGGGCGGGCGTGTCGTCGACGAGCGAGATCCGCACGATCTGACCAAGGACCTGCCGCTTGATGGCGTCGGCGAGGGCCGGGATTGACCGCGGATCGACCCGCTGGTCAGCGTCGAGCGACAGCACCCAGTCGGCGCTCACGGCGTCGAGGTAGACGTTGCGCGCGGCCGAGAAGTCGTCGCACCACGTGAAGCGCAGCACGCGAGCGCCAAAGGACTCGGCGATGGCGACCGTCTGGTCGACGCTGCCGGTGTCGACGACGATGAGCTCGCTCGCGAAGGGCGCCACCGAGGCGAGGGCCTCGGGCAGGTTCCGAGCCTCGTCGCGGACGATCATGCAGACGGCGATGGGCAGCTTGCGGACGGGCGGCATCGGGGACCTCACGCGGCGGGCTGGGCAGGGGAGGGGGGCGTCAGGCGGCAGGCAGCTCGGCGTCGATCATCGCCTTCACCCGCGCGCCCGCGCCGCCGTCGTTCGGTCCCACGAGTTTTCGAATGGCGGTATTGCGCGCATCGCGTCGCGTATCGGCTCCGCGGGCGACCTCGTCCACGAAGCGCCCCAGATCGGCGGGCCCGCGGCCTGTCGCGATCGCCTGCGTCATCAGCAGCCCAGCCTCGTTGAGACCCGCGCCGCCCTCGCAGTCAAGGTAGAGCATCGGCTTGTCCAGCAGCATGAACTCGTACATGAGCGAGCTCGCGTCGGTGATGAGACCATCGGCGGCATGGAAGGCCTCGACATAGCTGGATGTCTCGTCAATTGCGAAGTTTTGTGAAGCGGTCGCGAAGGCCAGCACGCCATCCCACAGGGCCGCGCCACCGGGCGAGTGCCGCAGCGTCCACGACAGCTGCGGGTGCGGCCGCAGGATGAACCGCACGCCGGGGTGCTTCAGCGCGAGCCCGAGCATCGTCTCGAGGTGGCGGTCGAAGGTCGACCAGCGCAGGTGGCGCTCGAAGCCGACCGAGAAGTGCGGCGTCCACAGGATCGTGCGCGGGGCTGCCGCGTCTCGCGGCGGGAGGACGGCCCAGGCGTCGAACTTCGGGTGCCCGGTCACGCGGACGCGTTTGGCGGCCTTCGGGTTCCAGCGCGCGAAGCAGCGCCGGTTGAACTCGGAGAACGCGACGTTGCGCCACGCGAGGTCGTGCGTCTCGAGCTGGTACTGGAACTGCACCATCGGCGCGCCGCCGCCGACCTCCGAGCCGTACGGGATGTAGACGAGGCGGTGTCCGAGCCCCGCAAGGGTGGCCGCCGACAGCGCGGGTGGTCGCGAGAAGTCGTAGGGCGTGCAGAGGATCGTCACGTCCGGGCGGTCCCGCGCGGGGTCCCAGGCCGCATGGCGCACGAACGGCAGGCCCAGACGGGCGAGGAAGTCCCACGACGGCTCGCCGACGATGTCGCCGTGCTTCAGGAACGGCACCGCGACGAGCGTCACCTCCCAGGCCGGATCGGCCGCGAAGGCGGCGCGGACCGTCTTGAAGCAGCTCCAGTGGAACGGCGCCTGGACGAGGAACGCGACCTTTCTCGGGCTCATGCCCCCTCCCATACTCGCGCGCCCGCGCGCCTGCAACCGTCACGGGCGCCGCGCCGCGGGTGCCTCAGGTCCGTGACGGCGTCTGCAGCACCCGCCACTGTCCGACGGGGATCCACGGGTCATCGGGCGTCGGCGCGGCGTGCAGCATCACGATCCAGCGCCGCGCGAGGCCGAGCGAGCACCTCAGCCGCGCGCTCGCGTCTCGCGTATGGGGCACGCACGGGGCCGTCGTGCCGTCATCGGGTGACCACGCCGTCGCGAGCAGCGTCACCCCCCGCGGGTTGGGCAGCGTCGCGGTCCAGACGCTCGGGCTCGTCATCAGCCGATGCGGCGCGGCCGCCGCGTCGAGTCCGAAGGCCGCCGCAGGCGTCGAGAGCGCCGTGCCCGCGAGCAGTCCGCCGATGTCGCTCGGGCCGCCAGGCAGCCGCTCGGTCGGGTCATCCGCGAGCAGGTCCCAGGCCGCCGCCTCGGCGGGCGGGAAGAGCCAGAACGTCCCGTAACCGGGGGCAAAGGCCCGTCCGACGAAGGTCCCGGCGTCGCGCGCCGCGTCCACGATCAGCTGCGGGGCGCCGTCGAGCGCCACGACGTTCCACGCGTGTGGAAACGCCACGTGGTCATCACTGAACAGGCGCACATACCCGTCAACCCGCTTGATTGAAATGTCCGCGGCGTCGCCGAGCGCCACGAGCAGGTTCGCATAACCGATCGCGGTCGCACGCCGCGCCTCGAAGACCGCCTCGGCCGTCTGGCTCGCTAGCGGCGGCACCATCGGGTCTTCGGCACCGCCCTCGGGCGTGGCCGCCGCGACCAGGGCGTCCGCGTCGAAGCGCAGGTGGACGATGGCAAAGTCATGCAGCGCCTTGACCCGGAGCAGCGGGTCGGGCTCGGCCGCGCGCAGCGCTGCGCCCACAGCCGCGATGGTCTCGGCCCGTGTCCCGGTGAGCCCCGCCACGGCCGGGTGCGGGGTCGCAGGCATTGGCCAGCGCGGCGCCTTCGGGGGCGTCGCTCCGGACGCGGACGTCAGGCCCTCGGCCAGCGTCGCCTGGCACGCCACGCCTGCCTCGCCCGCCGCGATCGGTGGCTGTGCCGGGTCGCCAAACGTCGCGTGGGCCGCGTGGGCGGCCTTGGCGAGCGCCCCCCGGACCTCCTCCGCGAAGGGCGAGCGCGACGCGCCGAGGAACCAGTCCCCGCGGTTCAGGATGGCGCGCGTCGCGGTCTGGTTGAGCGCAAACAGCATCAACGCCAGAAACCCGAGGTTCACCGCGAGGATCCGCAGACGGATCCGATCGGGCCGCGCGACGACCCGCTCGGGTTGTGGCTGCTTCGCCGCGTGCCGCACCTCCGCCCAGACGTCCCAGACGAGGGGCAGCAGCAGCGCGAGCGCCCCTGCGGCCCCAAGGGCGGGCCACAGGTCGAGCCCGGCCGACAACCCCGTGGCGGCCGCGAGCCAGAAGCCTGCCACGGGCACAGCGAGCGCGATGAGCCCGAGGACGAGCCGCAGCAGGATGGAGAGCGGTCCGCGCGGGACTGGCTGCGGCGGCGGAGGGAGGACGGGCGGCATGCGGCCGAGCTTGCCACGGGGCCCCGAACTGTCCACTCTTTGGGTCGCGCGGAAGGGTTCACCCCGCCCGGACGTTTCCGCGCGCCACCCCGAGCGCATGATGCAGCCTCTCACCACGCCAGTACCGCTCGCCACCGCGCTGCACGCGCTCGGACAGCTCCTTGCGCGTGCTGGCCTCGACCGCCTCGGCGTGGCGCGCGTCGGCGACTTCAACGCCGCGATGGAGCCCCGTTGGCGACTGCCCGACCTCGGGTCGCCCGCGCATGCGGTCATCGTCATCGGGCACGGGCGCGGCGTCTGGGCCCCGTTTCGCGCTGCCTTTGCCGCCTCGCCCGCCTTGCAGGCGGACCCGCATCCCTTTGACCGTTGGACCGCGGCGCGCATCTCCGAGGGGGTCGCCGCGGCGTTCCCGGCCGACCTGCCGCGCGACCTGCGCCACGTCTGGGAGGCTCCCCCGCGCATGGTCGCGATGCAGGCCCTGGCCACCCACGCCGGCCTCGGTGTCCGGGGACCGGCAGGGCTCGTCGTCGACCCGCGGCTCGGGCCGTGGCAGGCCTTCCGCGCGGCGCTCGTCGTGGCCCTCCCCGCGCCGTCGGGAGCGCGCACCCCCGAGCCTTCGGGGGCGCCCTGCGGGTCGTGCGCCGCGCAGCCCTGCGTCGCCGCCCACGCGGCCGCCCTCGAGGCCACCACACCGTCCCCTGCGGGCGCCTCCGCCTGTCGCCCATCCCCCGGGCCCGCCTGGGCCCACTGGCTCGCGGTCCGTGACGCCTGCCCCGTCGGGCGCGAGGCGCGCTATTCCGAGCCCCAGATCCGCTACCACTACGCCCATGACCGCTGGGCGCTGCGCGAGGAGGCCTGACATGGGAGCTCCCTTCAGGGTCGTCGACCTCAACGCCTGGATTGGCTGTATCCCGCGCGGCTTCTTCGGCGTCGCCTCCCTCGAGCCGCCAGGCCACAAGGGCGCCCGCCTCGACGCGATGTGCGCCGAGCTTGAGCGCCTCGCGCCCGACGTCGTCACGATGCAGGAGTGCCTGCCGCTGCCCGGCTTCGCGCGCACCGTCGCCGACCGCCTCGGCTACGATGTCGTCTTCCGCGTCTGCAACGGCGGCCTCAGGCTCTTCGGGCTCGGCCTGCCGCCCGGAGTCGGTTCGGGCGAGGGGCTCGCCATCCTCGCCCGCCGCGACGTCGGCATGCGACACCTCGCCACCACCAAGCTCTCCGGCCTCGGCAGCGTCAACCGTTTCTGGTCCATCCAGCTCGGGCCGGTGCGGCACGCGGTCGCGGTCCGCGTCGAGGTCCAGGGTCGACCGGTCATCGTCGTCAACACCCACATCCGCTATGGTTTTCCAAACCGCGCGACCTTCCTGAAGGCCTGGGAAGACCTGTTCGCCGCGGGCCACGTCGAGGCCCCCGTGCCACCTGGCTGGCTCGTCCGCCTCGTGCGCGCCAACCGCCGCACGCGCGACCTCGAGCTGCGCCGTCTGGGCGCCTGGCTCGTGAAGCTCCGCCTCAAGAACGGCGCCGCCCCCATCGTCATCGGCGCTGATTTCAACATCGACCCTGGCCAGCCACGCCTTGAGGGCTTCCTCGCCTCAACGGGTTACACGAATCTCCTGCCGCAGTTCATGCCCGGCGTCCTCACCTGGGACCCGGCCCGCAACACGAACTGCCAGCTCGGGCTCTCGCCGACGTGGCCCGACGGCGGCCGCAAGTCGATCGCGATGCTGCTGATGACCTATCTCGACAGCGTTCCGCAGTGCCCCGACCACATCATGGCTTCCCCCGGACTTCGCGCCGTGAACGCCGCCCTCTGCGCCGATGCGCCCGTGGACGGCGTCTATCCGTCCGACCACTACGGGATCGTCGCGGACTTCGACCTCGACTGAAGCCCGGCTCAGTCGACCGCCGCGAGTGTCACCTGCACCTCGCGCGCCGCGCCGTCGCGGCTCACCGTGAGCACCACCGCGTCGCCGACGGCCCGGGTATCGAGCGCCCGCAGGAGATCGTTGACGTCATCGACGGGCGCGCCATCGACAGCGGTGATGACGTCACCGAGGCGCGGCCGCCCCGTCCGCTCGACCCGCAGGCCGACGAGCCCCGCGCGCTCGGCCGGGGAGCCCGGCTGCACCTCGCGCACCACCGCCCCCTTCGCACCCAGGCGGGCCCCGATGCCCGGGCTCGCGAGGAAGACGCCGAGCCCGGGTCGCGCCACCCGCCCGTGTGCGATGAGCTGCGGCACGACGCGGGCCACCGTGTCGACGGGCACCGCGAAGCCAATGCCCGCGGACGACCCCGACGGGCTGCGGATGGCCGTGTTGACGCCGATGAGGCGCCCGGCCGCGTCGATGAGCGGTCCGCCCGAGTTCCCCGGGTTGATGGCCGCGTCGGTCTGGACGACCCCGTAGATCGTGCGCCCCGAGATCGACTCCATCTCGCGGTCGAGCGCACTGACGACGCCGGTCGTGAGCGTCTGATCGAGCCCGAACGGGTTGCCGATCGCCATCGCGAACTGTCCGACCCGCAGCGCCTTCGAGCTCCCGAGCGGCAGCGGCGCGAGCTGCGCCTGTGGGGCCTGGATGCGCAGCACGGCCAGATCCTGATCGGGCGCGGCCCCGACGAGGCGCGCGGGCCACTCGCTGCCGTCGGCGAGCGTCACCGTCGCTTCGCTCGCCTCTGCGATGACGTGAAAGTTCGTCACGACGTGCCCGTCGTCGTCCCAGACGAAGCCCGATCCCGCACCATCGCCGCCATGCGGCGCGCCACCCGGGGCGTACCTCGCCGAGCGGGTGTGGGTCGTGATGTAGGTCACCGACGGGGTCGCCCGCTCGAACAGGTCGATCACATGACGTTCGCTCGCGAGCAGGTCTTCGGTGGGCGGTCCGGGCTCACGCCCGGATTCGGGCGCCGGAAGCCGCGTCGCGCGCGCGGCCTCACCCGCCACGTCGCGCCCGAGCGTCAGCCACGCGACGAGGGCAAGCAGGCCAAGGTTCAGCGTCACGAGCAGCCACAGGGCGCCGCGCGCAGCGGGGCGCGGGACAGACGACGGTGCGGTCATCGGCGGTCTTCTCCGGTTGTTTCGGGTTGCGTCGGCCAGGCGGCGCTCGAGCCAGACAGCGACGCGCCGACCGGAAACACCCGAGCGCCCCCGGTCCATCCCCCGCATGTCCCGCGCCACGTCCAAAAGACCTTGCGCCGCCGCCGCCCTTCGGGTAATCCCTGCGCCCCAGCGACCGCAAACGGAGAAACCAACGTGGCCAAGACCAGCAAGATCGTCCGCAACAAGCAGCGCGAGGCGCTCGTCACCAAGTTCGCCGCCAAGCGCGCCGAGCTCAAGGAAGCGCTCCGCAAGCCGACCACGAGCGACGCCGAGAAGGTGCTCGCCCGCAAGGCCCTCCAGTCCATCCCGCTCAACGCGCTCCCCGGCCGCATCCGGAACCGCTGCGAGCTCACGGGTCGTTCGCGGGGCTACTACCGCAAGTTCGGCCTGTGCCGTATCGCCCTCCGCGACCTCGCGTCGACGGGCGAGCTGCCCGGCGTCACCAAGGCCTCCTGGTAAGTCAGGATTCGCGGTCGCTGTCGCGGGGTCGCTCCCGCGCGCAAGCCGGCTCCCTCACGGGACGCCGGCTTTTCGCGTTTCCCCCGGTCCGGGCGGCCACGCTCACGTCCCGAAGTCGATGTCCTTGAAAAAGCGCTGGATCTCGCGCAGGTAGCCCCCGCGATCCAGGTGCAGGATGTGCCCGCCCGGAAACCAGTGCAGCCGCGGGCGACCCCAGTGGTCCCACAAGAGCCGCGCGTGGGTCGGGGGAGCGAGCCTGTCGCCGACCCCGCCGATGACCATCAGGCGGTTGCGCGGCAAGACCGGCGCCCACGTCAGCGGGCTGCTGACCGCGAGCAGCCGCCGCGCCTCGATGACCGACAGCCCGGTGAGGCGCATCATCGCTCGCACCAGCGCGCCAAGCGGCTCCCAGTCGAGCACGATGTCCGCGAGCGACACGACCGGCACGTTCGGGATCGCGAAGCGGAGGCGGGGCTCGACCGCCGCGAGCAGCGCTGTCGTGAAGCCGCCGAGCGAGATGCCGGTGACCCCGATGTCCGTCACCCCGCGCTGGGTCTCGAGATAGTCCATGACGAGCCGGAAGTCGTGGAGGCCCTGGCCGAAGGCCTCGTTGATGCGCGACAGGCCGCCCGCGAAGAAGCCGTGGCCCGAAAACGGCGAGAAGCGCGTCTGCCGTCGCCCGTGAAACGGCAGGTTGAAGAGCGCCACGTCGAGCCCGAGCTTCTCGTAGAGCCACGGCAGCCCGAAGAACCACTGGTTGAGCGCGTAGCCCTCGGCCCCGAAGCCGTGGATCGCGATGACCGTGGGCCGCGGGCCACGGTTGTGACGCCAGTATCGAACATGCGCAAAGCGATTCGCCTCGTGGGCCCGGTAACCGTCGCGCAGCCTGGGCAGCTGCGGCACGAACGGGCTCTCGAAGCGGATCGACTCGCAGGTCCCGTCCGACGGCCTGAAGGTCGCATCGCGCGACGGCCGGATGCGGATCGGCGGCAGCTCGGTCGGCGGCACGAAGAACCGCTGCGGGTCGCCGCCTGCGACGAAGCGGTCGTAGAACGGGCCGTCGTCGCGCGAGGCGCGGAGCTCGGCCGGGTTGAAGCCGAAGGGGGCCGCGAGGGCCGACAGCCCGAGTGAGACGCCTGTCCGCAGCAGGACGTCGAGGGCCGCCGTCGAGCCGACCCGCAGGCTGTCGAGGAGCGCCAGATCGAACCCCTCCGCGTGGCGGTGGAAGTCCGGATCGAGCGCCTCCCACCAGGGCCCTGCGGGCATCAGCGGCGGCTCTTCGATGCACGTCGCGTGCGCAATGTTCGACACCACGTTGCCGCGCGACCACACGCGTCCGCCACGTCGCGCGCCCGCGAGGGGCGCTTCAGCGCGTTTGCCGAAGAAGGTCAAGGTGCTACCCCGCGATCACAGGTCATGGGGCAGGCTGATGCGCGGCGGGCGGAAGTATGCGAACGGCGTCGCGAGCCCAAGGTTCGACACGCGCGACAGGTAGATGTCGGCATAGCGCTCGATCTGGCGCGCGAGGTGGCTCTTGTCGACACCCGCCCGCAGGATGGCACCCCAGCGTGGGTGCGGGACGCGCGCGCTCTCCTCGGCGAGCGGGGCGATCAGCAGGTCGAGCTCGACGAGCTGGCGGCGCAGGTCCGCGATCCCCGCCTCGAGGCTCGCTGCGTCACCTTC